>NZ_VOPZ01000007.1:0-300000 GCF_010470665.1 Desulfovibrio sp. JC022
AAGGACATAACCGAATACTGGATTCGTCAATACAACGAAGAGCGGCCACATGAATCGCTCGGAGACATGACCCCAGTCGAGTATGTCCAAAAACATTCACCCCAAGAGAACTCTACTTATGGATGGCACTAACTTGGGGAGGTTTACACTTTGACATGCAGCCTCCGTGAGTTGTCGATTAATTCAAACACGGTTATCAACGTTTTATTGATATCAGTAACAGGCCTCTCATTATAAAACCTATGGCGCATTCCACTCTATCAACCACGCCACTCTCAGACGCCTCTAAATGGCTCACAACGCCATTTTCCTTTTGACCCGATAAACGGTAGCCCGACTGAGACCGGAAACTGCCATAACGTCCTTGATGGACTCACCTTTTTTCAAGAATTCAAGGGCCTTATCGTGCTTTTTTTGATCAATCTGCTTACCTCTGAACCGACCTTCTGCTTTGGCCTTGTCAATTCCGATCTTCTGACGTTCTCTTCGGAGATTCGTTTCAAACTCGCTGAAAACCGCCAGCATCTGGACGAATGCGCGCCCTGAAGCGGTAGAGGTATCAACACTCTGATCCAGAACCTTGATGCTGGCACCCACACCTTCCAGTTGGTCAACGATATCCAGTAAATCTTTCACCGATCGTGCGAGCCTATCCAGCTTGAAAACAACCAGTGTGTCACCTTCACCAATGGCCTTAAGAATAGCAGCCAGTTCCGGGCGGTTCTTTCGGGACGTGCCAGAAGCCTTTTCTTGATAGAGTAACCCTTCAGGGTAGGCAGCAGTCAACGCTTCAGTCTGCGCCGTTAAATTTTGATCCAATGTTGAAACTCGGCTATACAGAAATATTTTTCCCATCGTGACCCCCTTCATGTTCTGGTCGAATTCAGAATATTCTCATAAGAGCTTAGAGTCAAGTGAGAACTGTCTCATATAGCATAGATATGACATATATGAGACCTATAAGGGGGCGCATAAGGTATATATCATATACCTATACTTAAACGATAAGCTGACATGTTAGACAGCCATGCACGCTAACAATAGATATCACTGATATATAACCAGTCGCATATACACACCCACCACATACCTATATCAACATATCCTTATATGACGTTGTAACCACATATACACACCTAGATATCCTCTATGACCTCAAGGCCATCATCAAGCATTGATAGTACAGCTGATAGCTGCTCTGGTGTTCTTGGTATACCATACCCCTCAGGGTAATACCTTGCGGGGTTAGGATTACGTTCTCCTGCATACACTTCTAGTATTCATATTTTTAGAATCTCATTAGTATATCAGCTAAGAGAACGATTTTCACAAAAAGATAGACCTTTCAAGACCTTGTACATTTCATCATCAACATAGGTGTTAATTACCTTACTTTTCTTCATGTTTTTTCCTCCATATTACTTCTTATGATTACCATAATAACAATTCATCCGGTTAAAGCGTACTTCGTCTCATGAATCACCATAATCCTGAGTTTGAAAACACAGACACAGCACTTTTTTCATAAACTTTCCGCAGGCCTTATCTGTAAAACCACATGTTACAGCACCGCTTTTCATGCCTGTCATTGTCCGTTGGACATGTGCTTAGATAGCAAATTGCCAACGGTTTTCAGGTGCTTCTTTTCCTCGTTTGCGAGACTGTTGAACAAGGCCTCTGCCGCTGGGTCCCCGGTGTCCCGCGCAAGGCGGATATAAAGGTCAAAGGCTTGCGCCTCGAACATCAAGGCGGTTTCGAGGGCACCTAAAGGGGTGTCCATGGTTGTCCCGAAAAGAGTCTCGAATCCGTCCTCGTCCACGCCACCTTCGAAGAGAATGATGGCAGGGGAATGTTGGAGGTCCTCGTGATCCGCTGCGGGGGCGATTTCGCGAATTCGTCTTAGAATGAGGTCGAGATGGGTCTGTTCCAGACCTGCAAGAGTCTTGAATGCACCAATCAGTTCCGGCTGATCCATCGCCTTGGCCCGGCGGCTGTAGTAGCCCCCCAGTGAAAGCTCCATGGCGTAAGCCATGCGCAGGATGTCCAAAGGAGTCTTGGCTGCGGTTCCTAGGTGCATACCTTGGGTTGGCAGGCCCACAGCCTTTTCACCGTTCCAAGCAGTGATACCTCCTAGCATGTTGAAAACGTCGGACTTGCCGTTGTTTAACAAAATTGAGGAAGCAACCATGCTACGGTTGCCACTACGACAATAGACGATCACAGGGCCGTTTTCAGAAACCTCATCAAGCCTGTCGGCCAACTGGTCTAGGGGCACAAGCCTCGCGCCGGGCAGGTGGCCTTCTTCGTATTCCCGTTCCTGTCGCACGTCCAACAGTTGGTAACTACCCACTTCATGCGCATGAAAGAAAGATTTCGCGTCATTTGTCGTGATATTCTTGATGGCTGTGTCCATTCCTCAAATCTCCTGTGTTTGTACTTCATGAGGTGGTGGGCTAGTGTGACACCCGCTCAATTTGTCGGCTTGTAATTGAATCGTCTTATCGGTGTGGACCAATTGAACGGCTTGGCCCACAGTTCGTTGTAGTTTCATTTGTACGTCATATTCTTACTGTCGTAAAACGGGATACCTTCATTCTGGATATCCCGGTCGGGTTTCGTAAAAATGTACTTCTTAAAGGCTCATCCAACTTAAGGGCGCATCATCGGAGCGAACGGGCGGATGCTTTAACCGGATGAACCTAATAAACTTCATCCACATCCTTATTTATAAAAAAAGTACTGCACAGCACCTCTATTTTGGAAATTATTTTAACAATAGTCGGACCTCAGTTCGGTTCCCATTTCAGGAACCGAATTCAAACATCAGGGGTTGACGTGGTACATGCGTTGGTACATCCTCTGGTACACGATTTCAGGGGTAACCAGCCATGGGTCTTGGATCATTCGATTTTTTGTCGATTCTCCCCGCCTCCACCATTATTTCACCCAAAAAATCCCAGCCTTTCACATAAAAGGCTGGGATTTTTCAATTGCCCTACCAGCAAATACATTTCCCCTCCCCCTATCCACACCCACAATTTTCCATTACTATGATGTAACCATGTGAACCATATTCATCCTGATAATGGAGAATTTCCATGACCCTACCTCCACTACCGAACCTACACGCACTGGCAGTATTGGCCTTGACGGCTGTTGCATTGCTCTTGTTCAGCAAAAAGAAAATTCCGCTTGAAACCTCAAGTCTGCTCATACTCCTGATCCTGACGGTTGGATTCGAAATTTTCCCTTATAAATCGGATGGCAAAACCTTCCACGCCGTAAATTTCTTTTACGGATTCGGCAACGAAGCCCTGATTGCGGTATGTGCGCTCATGATTGCCGGACAAGGAATTTTACGCACAGGCTCGTTAGACCCTATGGGCCGCCTGCTGGCCCGGGCTTGGAAGAAAAGTCCTACCATTTCATTTTTACTGACCCTGCTGCTGGGGGCATTCATCAGTGCCTTCATCAATAATGTTCCTGTGGTGGTTTTGCTACTGCCTGTCCTCATAAGCGTATCCCTGAAAACAGGATCTCCGGCTTCATCTGTACTCATGCCCATGGGCTTTTCCACTTTACTTGGCGGAACAGCTACAACCATCGGGACCTCGACCAACCTGCTGGTTGTCTCGGTCGCAGCGGATATGGGGCTGAAACGCATAGAAATGTTTGATTTCGTCTTGCCGGCAATAATCGCCGGGAGCATCGGAATTTTGTACCTTTGGCTGATCGCCCCGCGCATCATTCCAAGAATTGAGATCACTCTGACTGACCGTTCCCCACGCATGTTTACCGCCCACCTGGAAGTTACCGAGGGCAGTCCTCTGGAAGGAAGCCCCCTTTCAAAGGCATTTAAACTGACCGACAACGCCATGAAGGTTTCCACCATTGAACGCGGCGAGGGAAAACCGATATATCTGCATCCGGGGGCCATTCTGCAAGCCGGTGACCATCTGGTCATAAACGACACCCCGGAACAATTGAAAGAATTTGAAAAAATCCTGCACGGAACTTTGTACCCTGTTGGCTCAGTAGTCCCCTATGATGCCGAGCACCCTTTTAGGGCTGCTGACCAGCAAATCGCTGAAATTGTCATCTATCAAGGGTCACCGCTAAACGGGACGACATTAAAAAAGTATCATTTTGCAGAACGGACCGGCATGACACCTCTGGCAATTCACCGTTCCGGCAAAAAACTTAAACGGTACTTAGACAAGATCAGTGACATAAAACTGGAACTCGGTGATATTCTGCTGATTCAGGGACCAAGGCAAAAAATATCTGAACTCAAAAAGAATACCAAGGTATTGGTCTTGGATTCCACAATGGATCTTCCATATTCTCGAAAGACCCACCTTGCGATGAGCATCATGCTGGGAATAGTACTGACTGCTGCTTTCGGAATACTCCCCATAGCCATCAGTGCACCATGCGGGGCACTATTAATGATTCTGACCGGATGTATCACTTGGAGAGACGCCACAAGAGCCCTGAACGTGCAGGTAATTCTGATTGTTGTGACCAGTCTTGCTCTTGGCAAAGCCATGCTTATAACAGGCGGTGCGGACTTTCTGGGCAAACTCTTTGTTGCATTAAGCGGAGATGCTCCGGCAGCCATAATCATCAGCGGCCTAATGCTGCTGATGGCCGTTTTCACCAACGTCATCTCCAATAATGCGACGGCCGTAATCGGCACCCCCATAGCCCTGTCCATTGCCCGCCAATTAGACCTTGATCCGGAACCGTTCGTATTGGCGGTCCTGTTCGGAGCTAACATGAGTTTTGCCACTCCCATGGCTTACAAGACCAATCTACTGGTAATGAACGCAGGTGAATATTCATTTTCGGATTTCTTAAAAGTTGGAACCCCGCTGGTAATAATCATGTGGATAACATTATCAATTGTTCTGCCGATTATTTATCTTTAAGAAACAACAACCGACTTTTCCCAAATCTATAATACCCCCATTGACAAAAACACCTTATTAACAGATTCCATAATTGATTATTTTAAATCCAAATAAACCGTGGAGTCGTTATGCATAAGAAGCTAATTCTACTTTCAATTGTTGTCTTTTCCATCCTTAGCATGGGCGGTTGCTCAACCCGCAACGTGACCCCGCCGACTCCGTTATCTGCCTTTAACCCTGCTCTTGGCTCATTTAATGTACGTATTGTGCTTTTCCAGCTGAAAGGAAACGGCATTCCTGAACGTGTTGAGACCGGCGCACTTCCTATTGCGCAAAGTGCAATTAAAACACTGGCAGGACTGGGATATAAATATCAGCCGGACGGCGAAGTGGATTACCTTATTGAAGCCCGCGTGGGGTCTATTTCCCCTAAAGCAATGGCTCATGGCGCGCAGCAACAAGTAGGATTTTCCGACTCCTTACCATATGGTCGTACATTTAGAAGCTACCCGGTGGTCGTAAATACATGGTCACCCGGAATTGAACGCGCTAAAACCGGACCGAACACATGCTTTCTGGTAGTAGAATTACTGGTGGAAGAAAGTAACGAACAGGGACAAACTGTAATATATTCCGGCTCCCCAGATCCCATTGAAGTTCCCTACGAATTAGGTTGTCCTTTTGCCAAATGCGGACAGGGCGTGAACCAAGGTTTGACCGATTTCCTGCGTAAACGCTTTGCTCCTGCGGTTAACTAGTCCGCAAGACTTGCATTACAACCGGACTCCCTTTCAATCTACATTACCGGCAGTTTTCTCATGGAGATTCAAAATGAAAAAGTTCATTACCCTCGCTTCCTTATTGCTAATTATTGGTGGCTGCTCCTCATGGCATAATGATAATTACCCTGACCCGGCAGTGGCTAAAGCAGAATTTAAAAAAGACAGAAAGAAATGTGAAAAGCGGATAGAAGAAAAGCTCCAGATAGGTAAAGAGGATCGTTCAAGAACCATGACAACCAATAGCGCCAGATTCTCCGGCAACTACATCAGGACTAATGAGTTTGATAAATGCATGAGATCAAGGGGCTGGAGAAAAAAGTAACAGCCCTACCGATACTGACCATAAATCTTTGAAATAGTACCATCTTCCAAAAGTTTCTTGATAGCTTTATTGAACTTGGGAAGTGCGTCTTTCCTGCTGGGATGAACACGAATCATCATCGGTACTGAATTACACGGCTTACTTACGACCAACTGATCTTTGAGCTGCTCGGTCTTGATTCTGTACAAAGCGAAATCTTTATTCATGATTGCCTGATGCAAACGGTCGGCGATCAGCATCTGAATGAGCTTATTTTCACTTTTAAGTTGATGTTCTTTAATACGTCCATCCGCAAAATAGACACCAAAGACAGGATATGTGTAGCCCGCTACAGTCCCCACGGTTTCCCCTGCAAAATCTTCAGGCAAGTAAGCTGGCTGCGCATACTTGGCATTATATAAAACAATCTGTTCAGATACACCGAACGGGATACTATAAATCCCCGGCACAGAAGAATGACTCCTCCATGCGGGATTGGCCATGGGTTCAATGTCAATTTTGCCCGTTACGAATTGGTATAAAGCACGCTTATATGGAAGGCTGACAAATTCAAATGTATCCCCGGTCTCTTTAGAAAGCGCAGCAAAAATATCTTTAACTATTCCACTCTGAAAACTACTCTTTGGAAAATAGTAAGGAGGAAAGGATTCAATATAGCGCATAACACGGTAAGTCTCAGCAGCACAATCTTTAGCGAAATACGGTGTTATAATCGAAAACACAAAGACAAACCAAATCGTTATATATTTCATTTTTTGTATCCTCAAAGACACCTACAAAATCAATTTCAAATAAAATTAACTGTCCAATCATCGCCCTCTTCTATATAATACCTAATATAACAAAACAACCCTGTATGTTTTTTTTTAGACAAAACAAATAGTAATATTTTTGGTCATTAATTAATTCACACTATTTAGTTAAACACCCAACCCGCCAGTTCTTCAAGGAGATCGGATGAAACCACTCAACTCCATGTTTCGAATTAAGTTCATCGCTATATTCATCTTGCTTTTTACTACCCTGCTCGTTGCGAACCCGGCAAAAGCAATTGATTCCACCGCGTCCAATAAACTTAACATCGCGGTAATCCCTGAGCGCGGAGATCTGGACTTCTGGCATTTACTGAAAAAAGGAGCGATCAAAGCCGCCACGGACGATGGCAACATCAAAGTGCTCTGGATTAGTCCGGCCGGTTACGGAAGCTTCAAAGAGCAGAAAAAGAAACTTGAATGGTGTATTCAAAACAACGTGGATGCTGTTGTAATTTCCCCGGTGCATGGTTTAAGAATGAAGAATTCATTGAAAAGGACTATACGTAAAGGGATACCGGTAATTCAGATGGTCTCACGGATATCCAACAAAATAAAAACTGGTTACGTACATTCCGATAATTTCAAAGGCGGGGCACTGGCCGCAGAATACCTGCATAAAAAATTAAACGGTTCCGGGGCTGTGGTGCTGGGCATGTTCACCAAAGGTAATTCCCCGGTGAATAGACGAATTGAGGGCTTTAAACATCAATTAAAAGAGTCCGGTTCCAAGCTGAAAGTAGCCAAGGCCATTTATGTAGGCAAACAACTGGACAAAGACTCCTCCAAGATTCGTGTAGCCATGTATGGTAACGACAATCCAAGCAGGAAAAAGAAAATCAATGCCGTAATCGGCTTTAATGAAAGCAGCAGTGAAATCCTTCTTAAGACTCTTGATCAATTGAATAAACGTAAAGGAATGGCTTTTGTGGCCTTCAATCCGGACCCGCAAATGATCAGCGAGATTAACCAAGGTACAATTTCCGCCGGAATAGCGCAGGACCCGTATGAAATAGGACGAATCGCTGTTACCCAAGCTGCAATGGCTGCAAGAGGACAAAAAATACCAACAGAAACCACAACTAAAGTATATTTAGTAACAAAGGACAATCTATTACAACCAAAAATACAGGAAGTCTTAGGTCTGACGGAACGCACCCCGTAGCCGTTCAAATTTAGCAGAGCAAGTGTGCTGCAAATGTCCTGCATAACACAAACGATATCATGAAAAACTAAGCCCCTTGCTGCCATGTAACAGCAAGGGGCTTTTTCTATTTTCACTTAAGTAGAAACAACATTAATCTCCGCTTCACTGCTCCCGGACATTGCGGACATAAATTCAGCAAAAGCTGCCCTGCTACCCAGCACAGCCCGTTTCCCCTTCAAATATCCGGGCTTTGATCCTGTAAGCGGACATCCTTCAGTGTCATCCACCGTGTTTCCTGTATGGATACGCACATAAGATCGATTCGGGACGCCTTTAATCGTCCACAACTTCCGCCCCTTGGAAGGGGAAAATTCAAGCTTTAATGGATACCGCCCTTCGGGAATACATGAAACATCCTGCCTGTTCCCGCGCCAAGGCTCCTCAAGGGTCCAGCAAATGGATTTACCATCTACAAGCAGCCCTCCCAGAGTTGCTTCATCCCCTGATTCAACACGTATTAATTCTACTTTTCTCATACGCAAACCTTCTTTTTAAAGTTAAGCAATCAATTGCAATCATTCCCTAGCCTAACTTTATCTTTAAAAAGAAGGCGGACCGAACACAGCTTGACAATGTCCAGCTCTCCGCTCAGCAGCCGAAATCACTCAGTCCTCTGCTCTGAACAAGTACAGGGTAAGCATAAAAAGAAAGATCCCGGCGACTCCAAATAAGCTTTGCGGTCCGCTGACATAAGCCATAACTCTAATTCCGCTACCCCACAGGAAAATCGTGAATGAGCTTAAAATAAGCATAGACCATGCACATACATGGTTGCGGGCAGCAAAGAGTTCGCGCAATCGCGGCAATGCGTTATGCAAAAGCAGCCATATCAACCATGTTACAAACGTTCCCCCGATCAAAAAAGCCCACCATGGAGAAAGATACATGCCTTGATTAAACCGCCCCACATCGCCATGATCAGCAAAAGCACGCATATAGATGTATGCAACAAGTTCCATGAGATTGACCACTGCCATCCAGTAAGCACCGTGAAATAACCATCTTCTCCGCAGCCTGCCCGAAATCATCAGAAACAAACAGATTACGGTCACAATGGAATGCATAATCAACGGGCTGAACCCGATAAATGCGCCATGCAAATCGTGCCCCTGCGCAAAAATACGTGTATAATCAACACCCTCGTCCCAGCCGGTCATCATGATCGGATTACCCCAGACAATATCCAGCGGACTTTTCATCTCACCCAGCAGAGAAGCCATGGTGCTATGCGTAAATTCATGTACCACAACCATGCAGGATTGCAGGACCATAATGGTCGCAACGGATATGCCCAGATAACGCGCGGCTTGTGTATACTTGTGAGGGTTTTCCATACTTTTATTGTACGTGATTGAAGGTGGAGGGCAATAAAAAATCCCAGCCTTTCACAGCCAACATACGTGACGTTAAATATAGAACATCTTTAACGTTGCATTTTGGTATATGATAACTTAATTTATCCCTTCGGAATTACCAACCTTCTAGCTACAAAAATAATCCATGATTACACAATATAAACACATCTCAGCACTTACAGACGAAGATAAATCAAATGGTTCAGAAAGCCTGAATTCCATTCTCACTTCATGGACAGATATCAAAAGTAATATTTCCCAAGACCTCGACACCCTGAAAGATTTTAACGAAAAGCTCGCTCGCAGTTGGAGCATTGAAACTGGCGTGATCGAAGGGATATACACCCTTGACCAAGGCACCACAGTTACCCTTATCGAACACGGCTTTGCCAGCGGTCTGGTTGCTCACGATGCCAGTAACCTAGACGAAAAAGAACTTTACGAAATACTTAATGACCAAAAAGAAGCGTTGGATTGGGTTTTTGATTTTGTAAAAGAAGAAAGAAAATTAACGACTTCATACATCAAAGAACTTCACGCCCTTTTGACTAACAGTCAGCACAGCTTGACCGTGGTCACTCCTGACGGGAAAAGCGAAAAAAGAGCTTTCGAACAAAAAGGAACTTGGAAAACCCAGCCCAACAACCCGCAACAACCTGATGGTACTGTTTTTCACTATTGCCCCCCTGAACAAGTAGCGCAGGAAATGGACAACCTCGTTGAGTGGTACGAAGAATACAGCAATTCCGACATCCCTCCGGAAGTATTAGCCGCATGGCTGCATCACCGCTTTGTGCTTATTCACCCTTTTCAGGATGGAAATGGTCGTGTTGCCCGTGCGTTGGCATCACTGGTATTTATTAAAGCAGGTTTATTCCCTCTGATTGTTGAGCGGGGAGAACAACGCAAGCAGTATATCGATGCTTTGAAAAAAGCAGATGCCGGAGAACTGAAGCCATTAAGTGATTTTTTTGCTGAATTGCAAAGTAGTATTGTTTACAGGGCTATTGATTTGGCTAGGGCGGCAAGTACATCACCCAATATCGCTACTGAGATTTTTGCTCATAAATTGAAAGAAAAAGAATTTATAGCGGGAAGGGCCAATGTATTAAACACAATTGCTTCTAAAATAAAACAATACACAGACTCACTGTTAAAGCCATATGCGAAAGAACTTTCTGATCAATTAAAAAAAATACATACAGACTATAATGCACAAATAAATATACCATATGCTGAAGACGAGTTTATCGTTCAAATCAAACAAGCCTTCGCACACAGGCCGGATTTAAAAACAGAGTGCGAAGAAATGATAATGAGCGGATTACTTATTGATGAGCATAATAAGAATTGGATACTCTTTGTTGCATTTCCTCTAGCTACTGAAACAAAAAAATTTGCAACAATTGCTTTTTTAATTGAAGACTTATCTGATAAAAACTATCCGTATTATTCAGACATTCAACTTATAACTTTTAGCCCATTTATTTACTTAGCCGATCACAACTTCGAAGAGATTAAAACCAAATACAAAGAATGGTTCGACACAGCCATAACCCTCTGCTTAGCCAGCCTAGAAAAAAGAGTCTCAGGCTAATACCGAAAATCCCCGCCCTTCGTATAGAAAGGCGGGGATTATTTGATGATATCTAGAACTCCAAATTAAAATTCAAACAACAACCCTACCCCCACTCAACCCGTCTCACCCGCGCCTCGCCACGCTCAACCGTACGCTGATATTTTACAGCGGGCTTGCCGAAAAGCATGGCGTAACCGATTTCGTGATCTTCGGGGATGCCGAGCTTTTCTTTCAGGTCCGGGAGGACGGATTCGACTACGCGCCGTAGCAGCCCGTTCCAGAGAGTGCCGATCTTCATGGACTGGGCCATAAGCTCGAAGTAGGAAAGAAAAATTGTCATATCCGCAGTCCGGCTGGGGGCACTCTGCGGAGCCGAAACAATTATAAAATGCGGTGCATCACGTAAAAGGATATCCACACTGTTTTCCTTCATCTGCTGGCAGACCATCTTGAATAGATTCACCACATATGGAATTTCAGAAATTTCATCTTTAAGGGCATCTTCAAGCCGATCATAGATTTCATCTCTGAATTTCTTTACTGAATCCGGGTCATCCATGAGGGTAATATGTACACTGCGAGAATTTACTCCTGTGGGGGCATGCCATGCAGTATCGAGCAATTTCTGAATCCTTTCCGGCTCAAGAGGTTCCGGCTTGTACGAACGGATTGAACGACGCCCCTTGATGAGAGTTGCCATCATGTCTTCACCCGGAAGATTGCCTTTTAGCGGGCTAGATCCTTCCGGGGAATGTCCGAGAATGGAGATGGCACCTGCGGGACAAACCGCAAGACAGTGCAGACACTCAAAACAGCGTTGCTCATCCACAATTTTCGGGTACTCATCAAGTTCGATGATTCCATGGAAACAATCCTGGGCACACAGCCCGCAAAGAACGCAGAGCTCTTCATTTACTGAAAAATCCAACATATCTACCCCACAGATTTAACTCTTAATTCAAACCACAGAAACTGAATGACCCTGCCCTTTCATATCAGACAATGGAATCGATTGTGTTTCAAAATCCAACTGATAATCATTTCTAAAACATCTCCCCTTACTCCAACTTCCTGCGATCTCTGCCATGACAAAAGATGACTTGCCAAGATCAACAACCTCATAAATCCTGCACTCAAGAGACAACGGCGCGGCTTCAAGCATGGGAACATTTCCAAGCTTCCCATGAAAGCTAACACATCGGCTGTCACAACACTTATTATTTTCAGACAATGAGTTACCAAGTCCGAGACAATTCAAAATCTTACCGGAAAACAAATTCAGGCTAAAGCTTCCTTCTTCCATAATCCGGGCATGCAGCTCACTGCCTTTTTCAATTTCGATTGCAGCAAGGGAAAGCTTGCCGTTAATACGCGGCTCTGCTGCCAAGGGGAGGTAATCAGGACGACCATCCACATGACCGCCCAGCAAAGTATGAGAAATTCCCATTCTATATTCCTACTTATTCCATAAACTTTTTGCCAATTTTAAATCCACTGCCGACCACACCACCAATCCCCCTGTACTCACGGGTAGCGTGCGCAAAAACAATGGGATTAACCGCGCCCATCATGGGCATACCTTTCTCATTAAGAATATCCTCATCAGCCTTGATGCCGACAATTTCACCCACAAACTGGGTATGTAATCCCAGTTCAACAGTCTCAACAACCTTGCACTCAAAAATGAGCGGAAATTCTTCCACATACGGAGCATCCACAACATCGGAACGGACCGGAGTCAGTCCGGAAACAGCAAACTTGTCGCTATTTTTTCCACTGGCAATCCCGAAATAATCTGCTTCCGCAGCATGCTTGGCGGAAGGAATAGAAACAGTATACGCGCCGCGTTCCATGATGGAGCCATAGGTGTAAGTGGCCTTACGCAATGAAACAGTCAGCATGGGAGGGGCAGAACAACAGATACCACCCCAGGCAATGGTCATAACATTGGGCTTGCCGTTTTTATCGTAGCTTCCAACGCACCAGACCGGGGTCGGCATGGCAAGAGTGTTAGGTTTGATTGATTGTTTCATTTCATTCTCCTATTTTTTCAAGCATAGTCCAAAATTTTAATTGCGGACACTCTTCAGCTAATCCTGCAACAGCATCATGAACCTTGCGCATAGGTTCACTATCCATATGCATCCTGTATGATGCCTCTGAAGTAAAATGTCCATAAAGCATAAACATGGCAGGATCATCTTTATCCTGATGCAGATGATAGATGAGTAGACCTTCCTGCCCGGAACATTCGCACACCCCCCTCTCAAGCACTTTCTTTAACTCATTCTCAGATTCGGGTTTAGACTTGATACGGGCAGTCAGAATAAAATTATCCCTCCAAAGCATAACACTAACCTTTATTTTTCTATACTATCTATTTGTTGGACAGAAAATGATGGATTGCGCACTCATCTGCCCATTCCTGATTTTATAATTGAACCATCCTCAAAACCACATCCACAGGAAAGATGAACATAACACTGTAACATCCACGACTTTTGTCGTAGATATTAAGAATTAAAAAAGGAGAAATGAAGGAAAGACACAATATCTTCAATAGATTTGGACATCTATTGTTTGACTTGCTAGTATTTCATTTAAGTAAATTAATATTGAATTTGTATTGAGCATAAAGAGATGAAAATTAGCTTCAAAAACGTATTAAAAATTATTTTTTTACTCTGTGCTGTTTCTACTTTTTACACGCATCCAGCACACGCAAAAAAAGATACCATAGTCATTACATATAATGATTTCTGGCCACTTTTCTGGACGGAAGAGAACGGAACCAGATCCGGAATTTTCTATGAAATTGTGTCTGAAGCCATGAACCAGCTAAACATTAAGATCAAATGGGAATCTTATCCATGGACCAGATGTCAAAGCTATGTAAAATCAGGCATGGCTGATGGAATTATGACTGTTCCTACCGATGAAAGAAGCACGTATACAGAGACCCACCCAACTCCGTTTTATCATTCGTACACCCAAATATTCACTTATAAGGGACACCCTAAAAAGCAGATTATGGATAGCATTAAAAACCCGGAAGATATTAAAAATGCTGGTCTGACAGTAATTACATACCTTGGAAACGGGTGGAACGAAAACAATATTAAGCCACTAGGCATAACAACGCATGAAGCCTATAAAGCTGATAATATATGGCCCATGCTGGCTCATAAACGAGGGGATATTGTAATTGAATGGCCTCTGGCGGCATTGTCCGAAATCAAAAAACAAAATCTATCAAAAGAGATTTTACTTACAAATGGGACAATGACATCAATGCCGTTTCACCTGCTGATCAGCAAAAAGAGCAAGTATTTAAGCACACTGCCCGAATTCGATGAAATTATTCAAAAAATGATTGCAGACGGAACAATAGAACACATTATCCAAAAATACACTCAGCAAAATATGCGAGAGCATTAGCCCTGCACGAAAAGCCTTAAACTCTCCTGTCTAAAGAGAAGCAATACCCTCACGCAAAGCATATAGCGTAGCCTCCACGCGGTTAGCCAGATGCAGCTTGGAAAGAATGCTGGTCATGTGGGTACGTACAGTAGCTTCACTGACAAACATATCCGCAGCAATAATCTTGTTACTCTTACCCTTGGCTACCAGCTTGAGGGTATCGAGCTCACGCGGGGTAAGCGGATCAGGTGTCGGTGTATCAGCCTCTTCACCGGGCTGGGAAAGTTCGGAAAGCACCTTACGGGCAATGTCCGGAGCTAGAGAAGGTTCACCGCGATGCACCCGGCGGATGGCTTCAAGCAATTCATCCGGGGTGGAATCCTTAAGCAGATAGCCCATAGCCCCGGCCTTGATTGCCGGGAAAAGCTTATCATCAGTGGCAAAGCTGGTCAGGGCGATAATCCGGCCCGGAAGTTTACGATCCCTGATCTCGCGGATGGCCTGAATACCATCCATGACCGGCATAAGCATATCCATGAGAACAATATCAGGGGCAAGTTCAGCTGTAAGCTCAACAGCCTCCTGACCGTTGGCAGCCTCGCCGACAACTTCAATATCATCAAAACCACCCAGAAAACTGCGCACGCCGATACGTACTATATCGTGGTCATCAACCAGCAGAACTTTAATCACATCACTCATCTCCGCCTCCATGTCCTTCATCAAAAACTTTCACAGTCAGCACAGTGCCATTTTCTGGTTCACTGCTTATATCAAGATCAGCACTGATCCGCTCAGCCCTCTCACGAATACCACGCAAGCCCATACCGCCAGTGGGCAGAGTTGCGAGATCGAACCCCTGACCGTCATCAATAATCTGAACGATTGTCTCGCCCTCAGCAAAATCGACCTTCACAGTAACAGATTCAGCTTTGGAATGCTTGGTGGAATTGTTCAGGGCCTCAATGGCGATGCGGAAAAGCTCTTCTTCCACCCGCAGGGGCAGACGCCTTTCATCACCCTCCACAAAAAGATCGGCTCCCAAACCGGAACGAATTTCAACAGAATTCAAACGAGCCTGAATGGCTCCCACCAGCCCCTCGCTTTCAAGTTCCGGCGGATGCAGGTCAAAAATAAGAGAACGCATATCCCGCATGCCCTGCTGAGCCATTCCCTGTAAAGCCTTAAGTTGCTCAATAGCTGAAGATTCTTTACCGGATTCCAAGGAACGCGCTGCGGCATCAGAACAAAAAGTAATGGCATAAAGTGCCTGAGTCACAGAATCGTGCAGCTCGCGGGCCAGCCTCTGGCGTTCACCCTGGACGACCAATTTTTCGCTCTGCTCAAACATGCGGCGATTACGCAGGGCTAAAACCGCCTGAGCAGCAAACATTTCCATAATGCGCATATCCGCATGATCAAACCCACCGCTCTTGTTGGAAATCATAAGCAATCCCAGCTTTTTATTACCTTCCAATAAAGGAACAATCATCAGGGTATGCACTTCGTCACTGCGCTCAGCTTCGGGAATTTCACTCTGGGCATCGCGCACAATTGTGGTTTCGCCTGCCTGAAAAGCACTCCCGTAATAAGTTGTCTCCACCGGGTAATATTCCATGGGACATTTTGGCGAACCGGAGCTGCATACACAATGCAGGGAATCTCCCTCCAACAACATTAAAGCACTGCCCATACCGTTAACAATGGCCCGGGCTTCGTCAGTAATAAGGCTGAGTACACTACCATTTTTGCCCTCGGGACTCTGCAAAAGCACATTGGCCACCCGGCGCAGACTTTCACTTTCCATGAGCTGGCGTTTTGTCTGACGTGCAGCTGCGGCACTTTCAATGGCAACAGCCACAGTATTCAAAATTCCACCGATAAGCTCAGTTGTGGCTTCATCAAATGTGAATCCCGGCTGATCGGATGAGACAAGGGCCACCCCGACCATGCGGTCACTGTTAGTAATATGAAATAACGAAGCACTACCGGAACGCACTGCTTCGGGCAGGATATCCGCAAAAGAAGAGCTGGCCCGGTTTGAGGAACAAAATCCGTAACTTTTGCCATCAACACTGCTGAGAGTACTACCGGAGGGGCAAAGCCTTAAGCCCTGCAAAGCACTTTGGCATTCCTTAGATCCATAACCGAATCCGGCACAGGGAGCGAGTCCGCCACTTTCCGGGTTGACCAGAAAAATAGTGCAACAGCCACCCGCAACAGTCCCCGCCAGAACCTCAGCCAATTTGCTTAAAACCTCATCCGGATCAAGGGCACTGGTGACGGTTCGTGATGCTTCCAGCAAAAGTTTATTGCGCACATGCTCTGCATTAAGCCGTGAAAGAAGCATGCCGGAATAACGGTCGGTGGTCAGGATTATCACCTCAACATAAAATGCTTCCAGCTCTTCAAGAAAAGCAATGTATTCATCATGATCAGTATAAAAACTACGTCCGGCAGAAATAAAAGTCCGCTTACCGAGCATGGTTCCTTCAACAACGTCGCGAATCCCCATTCCCCGGTCAAGTTTGATGCTGGCGCAGCTATTGAAATAACTCTTCATAGGCCCCAGATCACCACGGGTAAAGCACTCAAGAGTCATGAATGCCCCGGATCCGGCCATACGCTTACGCTCATCATGATCTACATTGCCATACCAGCGGGGCTGATGCTTCAGCAACAGTGCTACAAAATTCTCGGAAACACTATCCATGTCGTTAAGCAGGAATTCGCCGATCTCTTTTAATTTATCATTCTTCATAGTTAATCTCCGGCCAACTCCGCTCACACGGTCCAGCCCTGAAATTCAATTCTTAAGTCATCTTCTAGCACAGTCAAAGTATGGGGTAATCAGATAAAAGGATGAAAACTTATTTCCTTGTCCCGCCACCAGTTGTAACTTGATTTCCGCCTTTCTTTAGGCTTTACTAAGCCGCCAAAACTTAAAGCCTTACTTCAAAAGCACAAGGAAATTGTAATGAAAAATAAAACTGTCCTGATAACCGGCGGCAACAAAGGGATCGGCCTTGAACTAACTGATGTTTTCATAGCAGACGGAGCCGATGTAATCGTAGCAGCCCGCGATTTCTCAAACTTCAAACACAATGACCACCCGCAGGTAAGAACGGAAACCTACGATTTTACAAACGTAGCCGGTATCCCGGAATTCATTAACAGCCTGCCGGCAATCGACGTACTCATCAATAATGCCGGAGTCATGTATGCGACCGCCTATGATGAATACACAGCTGAAGATGTTGAAAAAGTCCTCAAGATCAATATTGAGGCTCCGGTAGCCTTGATTACTGCCGTGTCTAAATCAATGAAAGAGAATAAGTACGGACGAATTGTTAACAATGCATCCATTGCCGGTCAAATCGGGCACCCTGATGTCTGGTACGGTATCACCAAAGCCGGAGTCATCAACATGACCAAGAGCTTTGCCAAAATCCTCGGCCCGCACGGAATCGTTGTTAATGCGGTTGCTCCCGGTCCTATTGAGACAGACATGCTCGATTCAATTCCCCAAGCACGCCGGGATGCAATCAAAGCTGCGGTTTACACAGGCCGCTTCGGTAAACCTGAAGAAGTGGCTTCTGCCATGCATTGGCTGGCTACTGACTGCCCGGAATACATCAACGGCACCTGCATCGACATCAACAACGGTTCCTTTCCCAGATAACTTAAAATCCGGGGAAATCTTAAAATTTCCCCGGACTCACTTGATTTAAATCCTGACCTTCATCAGCACCACTTCAGGTCTGGCAGTGGTACGCAACGGCGGCCCCCAGAAGCCGACACCGCAACTCACATAATAATGAGTATTGCCCTTTCGATAAGCCCCGTATTCCTCTTCATAAATACGCTTCACAACCAGATTGAATGGAAAGAGCTGCCCGTTATGAGTATGTCCGGAGACCTGCAAAGCCACGTTGCTCTGCTCAGCTTCTTCAAGATGATGTGGAGTATGGTCCATTAAAAGAATCGGCAACTCATTGTCCTTGGGAATCACATTCTTTAGTGCGTAACGTATGCCATGACTACGTAGGTTAGCGAAATCATTACGTCCCACCAGCAAAAAACGACCATCCACCACCGTAGAACTATCCCCTAGAATCTGTACGCCCTGAGCTTCCAGCATACGCCGGGACCAGCCGTTACCTAAATAATATTCATGATTGCCCAGCACAGCAAACTTGCCCAGCGGTGCTTTGATGCGAGCCAGCTCTTCAGCCGCCCCGGTAAATTCACAATCATGATCATCCAAGACGTCACCGACCATAAGCACTATGTCCGGGTTCAGGGAATTAACCAGATTAACAACCGCCCCCACGCGATCACGAGTCATGAGCTTTCCGGCATGCAGATCTGAGAACATAACAATACGATACTCTTTTGCATCATTGCCGCCTTTGGAAAGATCGTAATCAACTTCCTTAACCACTGGGGAAGTGGCATTAATAAATCCCCCCACGGTCATCACAATGGAAATCAGACAAAGCGCGGCAAATATTTTCAGCCTGGGAACCTTAATCCCATTGCCCAAAATTTTCATACCCCAGCGGATCGGCTCAAAGCACAGCCCAACCGGAACCATACAAGCAATAATAGCCGCCCAGCTGTAGCCAGCTCCCTGCATCAAAATCTTGAGCAGATACGGCAGGTAATCCGGGGAAAAAATAGTAATCGGCAGGACAAGAGTCATCACATCAGTAGCGATGAGCACTCCGCGCTTAATCTTCGGGTTATCAACCAACAACCTGCATATCCAGAGCCGGATATACAGATAAAAAGCAATATAAGTAAGTGTGGCTCTTACATAAAAAGACATATTCCGCCTGATGTTTTTTATTTTAATGTTAGACTAAACCGACATTATACTAAGCAGGGGCCGCTGTAAAAACATCAGACTTTGCTCGTATTCAAATAAAAAAGGCTGCACCCAAACGGTACAGCCTTTCGTTAAATACACACTAGATGGTGCTTTATCGATAGTCTGGCCTACTAAACATCCAGCACGTCAGCCATGTCGTAGAGCTTGCCGGGCTTCTGATCCTTGAGCCAGCGTGCGGCACGCAGTGCACCCTGTGCAAAAGTTTCACGGGAATGAGCACGGTGGGTAACCTCGATGCGTTCACCGGGTCCGAGGAAGTATGCGGTATGGTCGCCCACAACGTCACCGCCGCGAACAGCCATTACGCCAAGTTCATCCTTGGTTCTTGCGCCGATGATGCCGTCACGGGAATGCTTCTTCACTTCATCGTAAACAAGGCCGCGAGCTTCAGCCATGCATTCAGCCAGCTTAAGCGCGGTTCCGCTGGGGGAATCCACTTTTTTATTATGATGAATTTCGGTCATTTCCATATCATAAGCGGGTCCGAGCATACGTACCAGTTCGGGCAGGATTTTAAGCAGCACGTTCACGCCCACACTCATATTCGGAGCGAGAAAAACCGGAACTTTCTTGGCAAATTCTTCCACCTGCGCAATCTCTTCATTGGTCATACCGGTAGTACCGATAACAACCGGATTGCCGGTAACAGCAGCGGTTTCCAGAAGTTTCAAAGTCGCTGCCGGAGCGGTAAAATCCACAATTACTGCACCGGGAACCTTGGTCAGTACTTCCTGTGCATCGGTACCGCAGACGCAGCCCAGAGATTCAAGCCCCTCTTCGCAGCCGGAACGTTCCATGACTGCTGCAAGTTTCAAATCATCGCTCTGCTGTATGCAGCGGACAAGTGTGTCGCCCATGCGACCCTTCGCGCCAATAATTACTACGTCAGTCATAGTTAGCTCCTATAAAATTTGATGCGCTTCGCGCTTTTATTGATATGATTTTGCCTCCGGCGGCTTAAACCCTTTTTGGAAAAAGGGTTTAAGAATCCCAAAAACTTTTAGTTCGGCTTCGCCGCTGGGGGGGCTTAAATTTTGCGTTAGTCAGCTTTTACTATATCCATAAAATCTGCTTCAGGCATAATCTCAACGCCCTTGGCCTTAGCACCCTCAATCTTCTTGGCTCCAACCCTGCTGCCACAGACTAGAAAATCGGTTTTGCCGGTAACAGAAGTCTGTACTTTTGCACCAAGCCGTCTAGCCATAGCCTGCATCTCTTCTCTGGAGCCCTGCTCCATTTTTCCGGTAAAAACGATACCTTTCCCGGTAATGGGACTTTCCATGGATTCGGTCTCGGCAACCAGCGGGGTACGCCGCAGATTGAAATCAAACTCAAGCATGTGCAAGATGGTTTCTTTAATCGCTGCGATGCCTTTGGTAACTGAATGACTAGTGAGATCACCAAAACCGTGCAGCTCGATAAGCTGCTCCTGCTTGACGCTTACCACATCTTCCAACTTGAAATGACCCAGCAGTTTACGACTATCAGCCTTACCCAAATCGGGAATCCCGAATGCTGCAAGAAAACGCCAATCGTCCGTTTCCTTGGTCTTGCTGATGTAAAGTGCTTCCGCAAGGTTGGTGGACTGCACCGGGCCGAAACCCAGTTTCTGGAAATCATCTTCGGCCATGGTATAAACGGATTCAAGAGAATTATTCCCGGCTTTGACCAGCTTGGCGATAGTTTTCTTACCAAACCAATCAGCATTGCCGAGAGTCTTGAACCAGTATTCCAACCGCTGTTCCACTCGAGCCGGACAGCTGAAATCAGGACATTTCAAAAAATCGTTCTGCCAGAAAAGTTCTGCACCGCATGAAGGACATTCAGCGGGTAATTCCACATCCTGCGCAGGCTTAATTACCTCTTCCAGCTTGGGAATAACCTCGCCACTGCGGATAATCCGAATAGTCGCGCCGATGCCGATAGACTGGTCTCGCAACATTCCAGCATTATGTGCGGTAACATTACGGATAGTGGCCCCGGAAACGGAGACAGGTTTAACTTCCATGACCGGAGTAACCGCGCCCATGCGGCCCACCTGCCAGCGGATGCCTTCAACCTCAGTAACCGCAGATTCGCCCTTCTTCTTAATGGCGATCTGCCAGCGGTAGTGATGGGCTGTAGCTCCAAGACGTTCCTGCAAATCGGTGTTCATCACCTCAGCAACCATGCCATCCAGCGGGTAATCAGCAGATTCCCAGAGTTCATCGGTAATTTCCCAAACCCGACTGACCAGTTCCTCTCCATCCACAACTTTCTTAGGCAAAGTGCTGTAAGGAACAAAACGTACAGCCTCATCCTGCAAAGCCTGTTTGGAAGCTTCATTCACTTTGTCCGAAGTGATGATACCCACAACCATGTTACGCGGATGTTCAAAGGAATCAACAAGGTGTTCAGCAAAATAATCAAGGCTGCAAACAATCTCGCCCACGCCCTGACCACGTCCGCCAACAGCGATAACGCCTTTAGCAAAAGCACTGGAAATTTCATAACCCACCTCACCGTTACCACGGGTGGCAAAGACTTTCCCATCATCACGGGCGGCCAGACCGTCCAGTTTGGGAGTAATCCGGTAAGTAACTTCCTTGATACCCATAGCTTTTGCTTCCTTTTCCACACGGGAAACAAATCGCTCAAGCTCTTCGGTCGTATACGCTTTCTCGGTAGATAGCATAGGCCGCGGATGGCGCACCTCAACCTTTTCGCTGAAATTTTCAGGCTCAACGTTAGTCAAGAACCGGTTCTCAGGATCAAGGTCACGCAGTTGCTCAGTCAGTTCATCATAACGAGCATCGCTGATGGTCGGCATACCACGGCGGTATGCTTCGTTATGCTTCTCGAGAAGCGCAACCAAGTTTTTGATTTCTTTATTTTTATTTTTCACAATTATCTTTATTTTGATGCGCTACGCGCTTTTTATGGAAGGAGTAAGCCTCCGGCAACTGGGGAAGGAAAACTTTTGCAAAAGTTTTCCTTCCCCAGACCCCATCCTTTCAAAACCTTTTAATAAGCTTCGCATATAGCGCACTAAAACGCCCTTCGAATAAAACAAAAGGCGAAGCCCTAATAAAAGTTTTGGAAGAGTCCAGAGAAACTTTTTCCAAAAAGTTTCTTTGGTCCCCGAAGGGCCGCCGGAGGCAAAAATTCTTACAAAATTTTACTGATAGCGGAAAGGTCGGTTAGCTTGCCGACTGTGAGCAGGGTATCGCCTGCTTCGATGACTTCCTTGGGACCGGGATTGAAAACCATTTCACCGTTGCCTTTACGGATGGCGATAATAATCAGATTGAAACGTGGCCGAATCTTGGATTCGATCAGATCAAGACCCACAAGTTCGGAAGTATCGGTAACGAAAAGCTCTTCCATCTGCAAGTCGATTTTACCGCGCATGGCAATATCGAGAAAGTTTGTCACTGTGGGCCGCAATACGGACTGGGCCATGCGGATTCCGCCGATGGTGTGCGGTAGCACGACACGGTCGGCCCCGGCAAATTCGAGTCTGGAAATACTGGTGGTATCATTACCACGGGCAATGATATTCACATTGATATTTGACTGCCGGGCAATCAGGGTAACGTAAACGTTGGCAGCTTCATCAGAAAGAGCGGCGATCAGAGTTTTGGCATTATCCAACCCAGCCAGCTTAAGAATTTCATCACTTGTTGCATCACCTTCAATACAGGCTATTCCGGCAGCTTCCATCTGGGCAATCAGATCGGGATTATTTTCAATTACAACAATTTCCAAACCTTCATCCATGACCTCTTTGGTCACAATGGCACCGATCCTGCCGTATCCGCAGACAATGATATGATCCCTGAGTTTTCCGATTGTCTTCTGCATCCTGCGTCTCCCTAAAATTGCCTGCAAACGCCCTTCCACCAACAACTGGGAAAAAGCACCGATCAAATATGCAAAACCACCCACACCGCCGAGAATAAGAATGGAGGTAAACAGCCTGCCCTGATCGGACAGGGGTAATACTTCCATGAACCCTACAGTGGAAAGGGTGATAACAACCATGTAGAAGCTGTTCAGTAAATTCCACCCCTCAAGCCACATGTAACCGACAATTCCGCTGATAAAGACGAGCGTCATGTAAATGAAACCGGAGATAAGTCCCCAGAACATCCCAAAATCACGCCTTAAGCGGAGCAGCTTCACGAATATGGATTTGGATTTCATTCCTGACAGTCCAGGTTGATTGTTAACCTACAGATTTTATCCGAGACTTAGAATCTTCTCCCGCAAGACCTGAATACGGTCACGCAGTTCGGCAGCCTTCTCAAATTCAAGTTCTGCCGCATATTTGCGCATATCCCTTTCAAGCTTACGAACTTCTTTTTCCATTTTTGCGGGATCAAGTCCATACTCGGCAGCTTCTTCAGCTGCAATCTTGACCTCACCGCCCGACCAGTTGTCAGAGTACAATGTTCCCAGCATATTATCCAGTGATTTAGCAATGGTCTGGGGCACGATACCGTGAGCCTCGTTGTACTCGACCTGTTTGGCGCGGCGGCGGTAGGTTTCATCCATAGCCGTGCGCATGGATTTGGTAACATTATCCGCATAAAGAATGACCCGCCCTTCGGAGTTACGGGCCGCGCGACCAAAGGTCTGAATCAGGGAACGGGTGGAACGCAGAAATCCTTCCTTGTCTGCATCCAGTATGGCAACAAGGGAAACTTCAGGGATATCAAGTCCTTCGCGCAGCAGGTTAATCCCCACAAGAGCAACAAATTCTCCTGCACGTAAAGACTGGATAATCGCCATACGCTCCATGGTGTCGATATCCGAGTGCAGATACTTGGCTTCCACACCCATCTGGTTGAAATAATCAGTCAGATCTTCGGACATACGCTTGGTCAGGGTAGTGATCAAAACCCGCTCACCACGCTTCTCGCGTTCCTTGCATTCAGCCAGCAGATCGTCCATCTGTCCCTTGACCGGACGGACCTCGATCTCAGGATCAAGCAGCCCGGTGGGACGAATGATCTGTTCCACCACCAGCCCTTCTGCCCGTTCCATTTCCCAAGGTCCGGGAGTTGCGGAAACATAAACGGTTTGCCCAATTTTGTCGAGAAATTCATCAAAGCATAACGGACGGTTATCAAGAGCAGAAGGCAACCTGAAGCCGAAATTTACCAACGTGGTTTTACGCGAGCGGTCACCGTTATACATGGCTCCGACCTGCGGCACGGCGATATGTGATTCATCCATGAAAAGAAGAAAATCATCCGGAAAGTAATGAATCAGAGTTGCCGGAGGATCACCCTCCTTACGCCCGTCCAAATGTCGGGAATAGTTTTCGATTCCATTACAGTAACCGATCTCCTCGATCATCTCCAGATCATACATGGTGCGCTGTTCAATGCGCTGCGCTTCCACCAATTTGTTGTCATTCTTATAGCTGACCAAGGTATCGGTGAGTTCGTTGCGAATCTCTTCACGCGCACGCTCAAGGTTATCCTGATCGGATACAAAGTGACTGGCCGGATAGATGACCGTTTTGCGCCTGCGCCCGGTAACCTCACCGGTCAAGGGGTCGGTTTCAAGGATGGAATCAATCTCATCACCGAAAAATTCAATGCGCAAAGCCTGTTCGCGGGCGTAGGCCGGGATGATTTCGATCACATCCCCGCGCACCCTAAATGTACCGCGATGGAAATCATAATCATTGCGCTCGTACTGCACTTCCACAAGCTTATCCATAAGTGCTTCCATGGACATTTCCTGCCCCTCTTCCACCGGAATGATCATCTTGGCGTAGAATTCGGGCGAACCGAGACCGTAGATGCAAGAGACAGAGGCCACGATAAGCACGTCACGCCGGGTCAGCAGAGCATGGGTTGCTGAATGGCGGAGTTTATCGATGTCGTCATTAATGGACGAATCCTTTTCAATATAAGTGTCGGAATGCGGAAGGTATGCTTCCGGCTGATAATAGTCGTAATAACTGACAAAATATTCAACAGCATTATTCGGGAACAGGGCCTTGAATTCATTGAAAAGCTGAGCCGCAAGAGTCTTGTTGGGAGCCATAACCAGCGTGGGACGGTTCAATTCCTTGATCACGTTGGCCATGGCAAATGTTTTACCAGTACCCGTGGCTCCGAGCAGAATCTGATCCTGCACGCCGTGCTTAATATTTTCGACCATCTGCTTAACCGCTTCGGGCTGATCGCCCTTAAGGGTATAGTCGCTGACAAGCTCAAAATTGTTCGCCATTATACTGGTTTCCCGACTTGTGCTGTTAAATTAAAATAGTTATGTTAAGTTGATAAACAAGCTGACAAGCTCATTAAAACATTCATTTTGCGAGGTAGCAATGATTCCTATAATCCAGATTGAAAACGGGGATATCCCCATCCAGCGCGGTTACGCTGTATCCATGGTTATCAAGAGCTTCAAAGGTCGCCGCGATGTAGAAGTGCATCTTTTCCGTCCCGAATGGAATGAAGCGGACGAAGGTGAAATCAAGTGGGATAATATTTTCGGTGCACCCGCCACTCTTGATGCTATTCCCGACCCTAAAAAAGACCGCAAGATAGTCCTTGAAGCTTTCACTAAAGACGAACGCGATCAGGTCATTGATTATCTCAAAGAGCATTACTCCTCAAGACTGGAATCCATCTTCTCAACACCCATGGAATTTCCCGTGCCCGCAGGATTGCCGCCACTTTCTTCCATCACTGAAGGAAAGGATATCGGGCTGATCAAATTTGAAAAAGTACCCCATTTCGACCTGCCCTTCGCCCTGCGCGGCCTCTACAATCTCGGCGCACACCGCCCGCTGGTTGAAACCCGTGAGGGGGATGATAATTAAAAATTTTGTTTAAATTTAAAAAGCGGAGGATTTTTTACAAATCCTCCGCTTTGATATTTCTAGCTTAACACTTCCGTTATCATCTCATACTCCCCTTCCATGAACTCCCACTGCCCCCGCAGGGCCGGATGCTCAAGGGCCTCATCAAGCTTTTCCAAAAAATATTCGCGGCTGACTTCTTCGGCACCAAGCGATTTAAGATGGTCGGTTGGCTGCTGGCAATCTACAAAATGAAATTCGCGGTTTTTAAGCCATTGTACAAGGTAGGAGAAACCCACTTTTGAAGCATCAGGTTCAAGGAAAAACATGGATTCCCCGGAAAAGACTTTCCCCAATGAAACCCCGTAAAGCCCCCCGACAAGACTCCCCTTGCTGTTCCAGACTTCCACACTGTGCGCAAAGCCAAGTTTATGCAGCTTCACATAAGCTTCCACCATTTCGGGCAAAATCCACGTCCCGGCCTGTCCCGGACGAAACTTGCGGGCGCAATTGGCGATCACACTTTCAAAAGCATGATCTAAAGTAACCGTATATTCCTTTTGTCTGACCTTACGCTTAACCCGGCGGGAAACATGCAACTTATCAAAATTTAGTATCAAACGGGGATCAAGGGACCACCACAATATCGGCGAACGCTCATCGTACCACGGGAAAATCCCTGAAGCGTACGCAGAGATCAACCTTTCCGGGCTGAGATCTCCTCCCACCGCCAGCAGACCATCCGGTTCCGCTTCATCAGGATGGGGAAAAATGGGGTCTTCTATTAATCTGTAAACAACCATAATAATCCTTTGGTTTTCCAACTATACTTAATAATAAACGATTATTATGATTTGGCAATAGAGATTGAATCATTATATTGAATGAAAATTTTATAATCTTCAATAAAACAAAAAAAAGAGGAAGCTACCAACAGAAGCTTCCTCTCTAATTTAACTTGTTTATTCAGCTAAGCCGCCTTACTTCTTACCCACAGGCTTGAACTTGAAGCTGAGCTTCTCATCCTCACCCTTGCCCTTGGTGGTAACCTGAACGGTTCCGCCCTTGACCAGCTTGCCGAAGAGGATTTCATCAGCAATTTCATCCTTAATGGAAGTCTGAATCAGGCGAGCCATAGGCCTTGCACCGTATGCCGGATCGTGGCCCTTTTCTGCCAGCCAGCGGCGGGACTTCTTGTCCACTTCAATGGCGACCTTGTTATCGAGCAACTGCCCGTTGAGTTCCTTGACGAACTTCTCAACAATGAGTTCCATTACATCAATCTGCAAGGAATTGAACGATACGATGGAGTCAAGCCTGTTACGGAATTCGGGGCTGAAAATCTTTTCAACCGCCTTAAGTCCGCGGCCCTTGTCTTCGCCGCCCTTCACGCTGGCACCGAATCCGATTCCGCCCTTGGCCATTTCACGCGCTCCGGCATTGGAGGTCATGAGCAGGACAACGTGCCTGAAATCAGCCTTACGACCATTGTTGTCGGTCAGGGTGGCGTAATCCATCACCTGTAAGAGAATATTGAATACATCCGGGTGGGCCTTCTCGATTTCATCAAAAAGGATCACGCAATGCGGATTCTTGCGCACGCCTTCGGTGAGCAGTCCGCCCTGATCAAATCCCACATAACCCGGAGGCGCACCGATGAGACGGGCCACCGCATGCTTCTCCATGTACTCACTCATATCAAAACGCATAAAGTGAACGCCCATGGTGGATGCCAACTGGCGGGCCAGCTCGGTCTTACCTACCCCGGTAGGCCCGGTGAGCAGGAAGGACCCGGTAGGTCTGCCGATCTGCTTCATGCCTGCGCGAGAACGCAGGATAGCCTTGGAGATCTGGTCCACAGCTTCGTCCTGCCCGAAGACAACGGACTTGAGATTAACATCCAGTTCCTGCAAACGGGAACGGTCGGACATGGTGATACGCCGTGTGGGAATGCGGGCCATCTTGGAGATAACCTTTTCCACATCGGCAACCACAATACGATTGTCCTTGCGCTTGCGCTGGCTGAGGTTATAAAACGCCCCGGCCTCATCAATAACGTCAATGGCCTTATCCGGCAGAAAACGCTCATTGATATGCCTTGCGGAAAGCTCCGAAGCGGCCTTGATTGCCGAAGGAGCGTAAAGCACATTGTGATGTTCCTCATAGTAGGGCTTCAAACCCTTGAGGATTTCTATGGTTTCTTCAACACTTGGTTCACTGATGTCGATCTTCTGGAACCTGCGGGAAAGCGCACGGTCCTTTTCAAAATGGTTCTTGTATTCCTCATAAGTGGTGGCCCCGATGCACCGTATTTCACCGGAAGCAAGGAACGGCTTAAGAATATTGGACGCATCCATGGAACCGCCGCTTACAGCCCCGGCACCTACGATGGTATGAATCTCATCCACGAAAAGGATTGCCCCTTCCTTATGCTTAAGCTGAGCCAGCACGCCCTTGAGGCGGGACTCAAAATCACCGCGATACTTGGTTCCGGCCAGAAGTGCGCCCATATCAAGGGCAAAAACATCAGTATCCTCAAAGGATGCCGGAATGTTGCCCTTTGCAATGGCAAGCGCCAGCCCTTCAGCCATGGCAGTCTTACCAACGCCGGGATCACCCACGAAAATGGGGTTGTTCTTGCGCCTGCGGGAAAGAACCTGCAAAGTTCGCTCAACCTCATTATCGCGCCCGATAAGAGGATCAATCTTTCCGTCCCGGGCACGCTGGGTAAGATTGGTGGTGAATTCTTCCAGCGGAGACTTCTTATCGTCCTTGCCTCCGGAAGGCTTACCATCCGGTGAGGGACCGCTTCCGCCATGCTGGGGATTGGGACTGATATCCAGCCCTTCACTCCAATCGCCTTCACTCATAGAATGTGAAATATATTCAAGGATATCAAGACGTGAGATATCATGTGTCTTCAGAAAATAAACAGCGTAAGAGTCTTCTTCCTCAAACATGGCAGCGACAACATCGCCGACTTCCACAGAGTCCTTGCCTGCGGCCTTCTTCTGCCAGATGGCCCGTTGCAGGACACGCCTTACTCCCAGTGTCTGGACAACTTCGGTATCCACACCAGTAGGAAGCGGTTCAAGGTTTTCATCGAAAAAACGTTCAAGCTGACTGCGAAGCTTCGGAAGCTCTGCCCCGCACCCGGCAATAACGTCAGCACCAACCTCCTCCTGAATTATCGCGTACAACAGATGTTCAAGAGTGAGGAATTCGTGATTTCTGAGCCTGACTTCATTAACCGCAGAAGTCAGTGCCTGTTCTAATGCCTTACTGAGCATACTAGACCTCTTCGATTGTGCATTTCAGCGGATAGCCTGCCTGCTGCGCAAGCTGTCTGACCATTTCAACGCGTGTTTCAGCAACTTCTGCCGTGTAAACTCCACATACCCCGACCCCGTCATTGTGGACCTTGAGCATTATTTTCGTGGATTCCTCTTCTGTTTTCCTGAAAATCTGCATAAGCACGGCCACAACGAATTCCATGGAAGTGTAATCATCATTATGCAGCAGCACCCGGAACTTCCGCGGTTCCTTGAGTTCGTCCTCAAGCAGTACATCTGACTCGAAATTTTCTTTATAATCAGCCATTTTTTTATTCTTCAAATATTTTTTTGTTAGACTATAGTTAACAATAAGAACAATTTCCCCACCTGTCGAGGAAGATTTATGTATTTTTGTGCTATAAAAAACCTAAATAACTATAAAACAAAATCTTAAAGCAATTCTTTAACTTCTTCAGGGGTAAAAACAAAATTTTCATCCGGCTCCAGGCCGGCCCCTTTTCTATAATCACGATTCAGCTCATGATAAGTCATTTTGCAAGCATCAGCAGAGCTGAGTTTAAGCTTCCCTGCACAGGCCAGAATTCCGTCTTCTGTTCCTTCTATTTCAATAAACGAGCCAAATGGAAGTAAATCCAGACAAATATGACAGCCTGCAAATTCCCACTCTTCCCGGATTTTCTCATAACAAAACACAGGCGAATAACCCAGCACCTGCAAGGCGGAAACGGTTTCATCAAAATTTGAAACCTCTGTTTCATGCTCTATATAAACCTTGGCTTCACCAGAAACCGGCCCGGCAGGAATCCGCTTGACGGTCATGGTCACCTTTTCAGCCTGCCTGACCCGTAGCAAGGCCGATCTTTTATAAAGTGTCCGGCCCGGATCATCGAGCACGACATTACGTTCATAGTGCCGGGTCAAAAATTTAGCACCCTGTTCTTTCATAATCATCCGAGCTTTGTCGTGATCGGCATTCAGGTATTTCAATTCGATTTCTAAAGCCATTTTCCTTTTCTCTCTTAACTTGAAGTGCTACAAAATATTAATAAATGAAAGCCACTGAAGGATTTTTATATGCATAAATATTTATACATCGCGGCAGGCGGGGCAGCCGGAAGCCTCTGTCGTTACCTTGCTTCCGGTTTTACCCAGCGGATGTTCGATACGTCCTTTCCCATAGGAACATTTATGGTGAATATGCTCGGTTGCCTGTTTTTCGGACTGGTCACCGGGATGTTTGAAGACCGTCTCGGCTTTCCACCGGAAATGCGGCTCCTGATCCTGACCGGATTCATGGGCGCATTTACCACTTTTTCCACCTATATGTTCGAATCCACAAACCTGATCAAATCAGGGCAATGGGCCATGACCGCATTGAACATCGGCGGGCAGAGTGTGCTGGGTTTTGCCTGCATTATCGGCGGATTGGCACTGGGCAGACTGATTGTTTCCTGAGTACAAACAACCATTTAATACGGAGTACCTGTCATGACTTTAACTGAAAAAGCAGTAAGACTCAAAATATTCACCGGAGAGGAAAACAGGCTCAGGCACCGCCCCCTCTACGAAGTAATTGTCGAAGAAGCACGCAATCAAGGACTCGCAGGAGCATCGGTTTACAGGGGTGTAATGGGATACGGAGCCAACAGTCAGGTCCGCACCACCTCCATCCTCAGACTCTCTGCGGACCTGCCTCTGATCATCGAAATTATTGATCAACCGGGTAAAATTGAAAAATTCACTGAATTTTTAAGCGAAAACATGACTGAAGGATTGGTCACCTCCGAAGAGGTGAACATAGTCATCCACAAGCACAATAAGGGTGAAAAATAACTAGCGATTACAAAAGTTAACCACTGCTCCGGGAATATTCTTGAGCGGCATGACCTTATCCACTCCACCAAGTTTAATGGCTTCCTGCGGCATTCCGAACACAACGCAGGAAGCTTCGTCCTGAGCAATACAATGGGTTCCCGCATCATGCATTTCTCGCATGCCTTTAGCCCCGTCATCACCCATGCCGGTCATAATTACGCCCACGGCATTCTTACCTGCACTTGAAGCACCGGAACGGAAAAGCACATCGACGGAAGGCCTATGACGACTGACCAGAGGTCCGTCTTTTATCTCAACATAATATCTGGCACCGGAACGCTTAAGCAGCATATGCTTGTTACCGGGAGCAATCAGGGCCTGCCCTCTTAAAATACTGTCGCCATCTCTGGCTTCTTTAACCGTAATGCGGCAGATAGTGTTCAACCTTGAAGCAAAGGCGGCAGTAAATTTTTCCGGCATGTGCTGGACAATGGCGATCCCCGGACAGTCAAGAGGCATGCTTTGCAGAAAACTCTGAATAGCCTCGGTTCCCCCGGTGGAAGCACCCACGAGGATGACCTTTTCAGTAGTCTGTAAAGTTGTGGTCCTAGGACGCGACTTTGGCAAAACCGCATCTGCGGAAAGCTTGGGTTGAACTGCCATGGGACGCGCTGAGAGCTTACGGGGCTTGGTCATGGCCGCAGCTTTGACAACATCACAGACCCGGATGCTGGATTCTTCGAAAAATTGTTTGGTCCCGACTTTCGGCTTGGTTATAACTTCAACTGCTCCGAATTCCAAAGCTTTCATATAAGCATCAGACCCCTGCTCTGTAAGAGTAGAACAAATAACCACCGGAATAGGATGCTGGGTCATCAATTTACGCAAAAAAGTAAGCCCATCCATTTTGGGCATTTCAATATCAAGAGTGATAACATCAGGCACAATCTTTTTCATAACTTCGGCTGCGGCAAAAGGATCACCCGCACTACCGACAACCTCTATACTGGAATCAGTGGCAAAAAGCTGCTGCAATGCCTGACGGACCAGAGCGGAATCATCAACGATCAGAACCTTGGTTTTCTTCTTCATACCTAAACCTTTTGATAAACGGTGGGAGCAATCTGCCTGACCGGAAGTTCCATTCCAGAAATGCTTTCAGAATGACCGATGAACAGGTAGCCGCCTTTGGACAATGTAGAACAGAATTTCTTAAACAAAGTGTATTGGGTTTCCCTGTCAAAATATATGACAACGTTACGGCAGAAAATTATATCTTTTTGATCTTTGAACGGAAAAGGCTCCATAAAATTGAGCCGCCTGAAATCTACCTTGCTACGCAAATGCGGGGCAACTCTCACCAGAGGCTTGGCTTTATCCTTACTCTTTAGCAAGTATTTTTTCTTCAAAGCCATGGGCACCACATCCACCTTACTCATGGGATAAACTGCGTTTATCGCCTTGCGTAAAATGTCTGTAGAAATATCCGTGGCCATCAGGGAATATTTAAAACTGGGATTCTTTTCAGCAAACTCATTCAGCACCATGCACAAGGTATACGGCTCCTCACCACTGGAGCATCCGGCAGACCAGAGCTTAACAGGCCTGCCGTTTCGATGACATAAATCCGGCAATACGGTACTAAGCAAGAGTTCAAAATGCTTGGGTTCTCTAAAAAAATCTGTGGTGTTAGTGGTCACCACATCAATAAGCTGGGTCAATTCTTTTTCAAAACCTCCAGGACTGAACAGAAAGTCGCAATACTGGGAATGACTGGAAAAACCAAGAGCACGCAACCTTTTCTGAAGCCGGGCCTCCAGCATGGTTTTCTTGGAGGGCGGCATCTTGATTCCAAACTCCTCCTTGATCAATGTACTGAACTTCCCGAAATCAGCTTCAGTCATTTTCGGAGTAAGCGATGCTGTGCTGCACTCATCACTCTTTGGCTTTTTTTTGTCTTTTTTGTTTTTTTTGAAAACCATCAACCCGCCGCCTTTACTTCTGCCAGAACTGTCCGGAATAACTTCGGTATATCAAGGATCAAAGCAAGAGTTCCGTCACCCTTGATGGTAGCCCCGGAAATACCTTCCACATCCCTGTAGACACGTCCCAGACTCTTAATAACTGTCTGGTGTTCACCGATGACCGTATCAACAACAACTCCGATTCTACTTCCCTCAAGCCCGGTGATGACGATCTGCTCAATGGGCGGGGATTCTCCCTCAACCTCAAACCATTCACGAATTCTGATATAGGGGACAATCTCCCCACGCAGATTCACAAATTGCTGACCGTTGGACTCTTCCACGTCCTGACGGGTAAGTTCTACGCACTCCTCAACAAGCGAAAGCGGAATAACAAAATAATCATCGCTCACCCGGACCTGCAAACCATCGATAATTGCAAGAGTCAGCGGCAGTCTTATGGTAATAACCGTACCCTTGCCCTCTTCGCTCATAATATCGATGCTGCCACGCAGGGAATCAATGGCCCGTTTTACAACATCCATCCCGACTCCGCGCCCGGAAACATTGGTAACGCTCTGGGCAGTGGAGAATCCGGGCTCAAAAATAAGATTAAAAATCTCTTTGTCCGAAAGGTCCTGATCTGCGGAAATGAGACCTTTTTCAACAGCTTTAGCCTTGATTACCTCCTTGGACATCCCCTTACCGTCGTCTTCAATAAGAATCATTACATCGCCGCCGGAGTGTTCAGCGGTAAGAGTGATGGTTCCCCGGCGCGATTTACCTTTGGCTGCACGGGTTTCAGGAACTTCAATACCGTGATCAATAGAGTTACGCAGCAAATGGACAAGAGGATCGCCGAGACGCTCGATGACCGTCTTATCCAGTTCGGTTTCAGCACCGTTGGTATTGAGATCAATTTCCTTACCCAGCTCTTCAGAAAGATCGCGAACAAGACGCCTGAACTTACTGAAGGTTGTCCCGATGGGCAGCATTCTGATTCCAAGGGTGCTGTCCCTGAGTTCATCGGAAAGACGTTCAAGTTCCTCGGAAAGTGCAGTCAGAGAAGGGTCGGCCTTGGAACTGACCACCTGACTTATCTGGGCCTGAACAATGACCAGCTCGCCAACAAGGTCAACCAGATAATCAAGCTTCTCTGCCGACACCCTGATGGAAGATGCTGTATCAATTTTTTTGCGGGACTTCTTGGCCGCAGTCTTGAATTCTTTGGCCGCATTCTGTTCTGCAAGAGCACTTTCAACTTTTTCCTTACTAACAACACCTTTCTCAGTCAGCAATTCGCCAAGGGGTTTCTGGTCAGCCAGCACAGCCTCAATGGCTTCGGAAGGGACATCTCCCCGTTCCACGAGAATTTCACCAAGCTTCTTGGGCGGTTTAGCAGATACGGAAATAGAATCCTCTTCCTCATCATCGGGCGTGAGATCGAGAACATCAGCGATATCTTCCCGAGCAACTTCACGGACACTAACCGTAACCGGAATATCGGTAAAAAAGAAAATTTCTTCAATGGACATCGAGTCCGCATCACTCTCGAAAACGACGTCCCACCATATTTCAGTTTCCTTATGGAGAGTATTAGAACGGATTAATCCCATCTTTCCGAGATCCTCCAACAGAGGATCGAGACTTTCTTCCTCAACTTCATTTCCGGGAGCGACTTTGATTATGATCTGATAAAGGCTCTTCAAAGGCTGCTCATCAGGAAGTTGCGCAACAGGTTCGACCGGGCCCGCATTTGCTTCGGCAGTTTCGGCGGTAGAGATCACCGGCTCTTCAACTGCGTCTTCAACAGTTTCATCAACCCCGCCACCTTGGGCAGCAACATCCTTTAATCCATCAAGAATGCCATTCCCGATCCCCTTATCCCCTTCCCCGGATGGAGATTCAAGCATGGAATATATATGGTCACGCGCAGAAAGGGAGAGGGTAAGCAAATTTTTAGATATGGCAAGTTCCCCGTTCCTGACCTTGTCGAATACGGTCTCAACTTCATGGGTAAATTCAGCAATGGCTTCAAAGCCGAACATGGAGCCGGACCCTTTAATCGTATGCAGGGCCCTGAAGACACGATTAATGATATCCATATCATCAGGAACATCCTCAAGCTCAAGCAGAGAGGTTTCAAGTTCGCCCAGCAGTTCGTATGCTTCTTCCTTGAATACTTGAGTAGTCATATCGTCAGACATAAATTTTCTCCAAATCATTTGAATAGGCTGATAAACACTACTATTTTTAAACATTTAATCAATTTCAATCAAGCAGTATAATTATCAAACGTGTAAAAAAACGAAAAAAGGCTCTTTGAAACCAAAGAGCCTTGCTGGAAATTAATAAAATGTCGGCAAAAGATATTACTTTTGTCATGCCAACGCACTGGAATAAAAGTAATTACAACTTCTTCCTACGGGCAAGCATCCGCAAAGTCTTACGCCTGCGATATCGGCGTACAAAGTAGAGAGCTATAAAATAAGAAGCTATGCCCAACGGAACACCGAGGACGAGACCACCGAAAATCAGGATGGTCAGCCCCTGCCAACCGATATCCATAAAATCAGAAACCTGCCACTTAGCCGGATCGAACTGGACATCGATGGGCAGCAGGAAAGTCCCGATTTTAAACTGAACATAGTAAAAGAGCAGCCAATTAAAGGGATTTGAAATCCATGTGGCAACAGCTGCGGCAATTTTGCTGCTACGGGTAATAAAAGCCATTACAACCGCAATGACTGTTTGCAACGGCAGCCCCGGAATAACCGGAAAACATCCGCCAAAAACACCACAGGCAACCCCCATGGCAATATTATGCGGAGAAGCGTCAATACGCATCAACCTAAGATAATGTAGCTTGAGAAATCTTTTAAATTTCTCCCATCTGCTGAAATTCCTCTGCATCAACTTCCCTTTGTTGAATTAATACCTAAAAACACTAATTTCGGCCTGATTTAGTCCAGAACATCAAAACTGTGAAACTTCATGGCAAATCCAGCCCTTCCCTGAGTGGACGACCTAAGATCGGTAGAAAAACCAAACATGTTCCGCAGCGGTGATAATGCCTGAACTATCTTCTGACTGTTACGGTCAAGCATATTTTCAATACGCGCGCCCTTGGCTCCGAGAAGTCCGATTACGTCTCCGACAAACTCTTCAGGAACCGAAACTTCCACAGCCATAATCGGCTCCATTAATTTGGGTGAAGATGCAGACAGAGCAGCTTTCAAAGCCTTGCCAGCCGCCATATGATATCCGGGCACACTGGATTCCCCATCGCGTTTACGCAGCTCAAGGATGCGCACTTTCACATCCTGAACCGGAAATCCCCTGATTACTCCACTCTGCAAGCCGTCATCAACCCCTTCGGCAACAGCATCCATCCAATCAGAAGACCACTCACCAGTATCAATCTCAAAAACAACATCCCGGCCTGCACCTCGCTCCTGCGGTTCAACCGCCAGACGTACATACCCGTAATGTTTATCCTCGCCAAGAAGCTTGTCGAACTCTTCTTCAGCCTCGGCATTTCCACCGGGAACTTCCTGATAAACAACCTGCGGCTTGCCTGATCTGGGATCGAGTTTGTACTCCCTGCGCATTCGGTCCAGTACAACCTCAAGATGAAGCTCCCCCATGCCGGAAAGAATAATCTGCCCGGTATCCTCGTCAGTCTTCAAGGCAAGGGTCGGGTCTTCCTGTAAATATTTATCCAGAACTTCTTCCAGCTTTTCAGATTCGTCCACATTACGCGGCTCGATAGCCATGGAAATAACCGGCTTGTACATTTCAATCTGTTCCAGCACAAGCGGGGTTTCGCCAGTGGAAAGAGTATCACCGGTACGGGTATCCTTCAATCCGGCAGCCCCCACAATATCGCCGATTCCGGCTACATCAAGACGTTCCTTACGCCCGGCGTGCATCTTGAAAAGCCGGGCCACACGTTCATCCTTACCCTGAGTGAAATTTTTTACAATATCTCCGGTTTCTATCTTGCCGGAATAAATACGCATGAGCACCATTTTGCGCCCGGAGTCCATAACCACTTTAAATGCAAGGGCCTGAAACGGACCATTGACGGTAGGCTCAACTTCCGATTCAACTCCGGTACGTGGGTTGATCCCGGTAACTTTATGTGCTTCCAGCGGGCTGGGCAGAAATTTACCGACGCCGTCCATCAGCGGCTGGATTCCGACATTTTTAAGTGCCGAACCGGAAAAGACGGGAACCAGTTTTAAAGCGAGGGTCGCCCTGCGGATAACTTCATCGATATACTTTGGATCAATATCATCTTCCAGATACCTTTCCATAAATTCATCATCTACTTCGGAAAGTGTTTCACACATGTTTTCGCGCCATGGTGCCACAAATTCCTCATCCTGTGCATCCAGATCAAGCACATCAAATTCTTCACCGTTACTATCCTGATCAAAAACCAGCTTCTTCATGCGGATAAGATCGTATACTGCGGAAAATTCATCACCGGCACCATCCGGAATCTGCACCGGCAGACTTTTAATGCCCAATTTGTCAGTCATGGATTCAAGCACAGCCTCAAAATCAGCACCCAGACGATCCATTTTATTAATGAACACCAGCTTCGGAACCCCGTAAGCTTCACTCTGACGCCAGACAGTTTCAGACTGGGGCTCTACCCCGCCCACAGCACAAAAAACACCAACGGCACTGTCCAGAACCCGCAAAGAACGCTCGACCTCAATGGTGAAATCAACATGGCCGGGTGTATCAATAATATTTACCGTTTTATCTTCCCAGTAACAGGTGGTCACGGCTGAAGTAATAGTAATACCGCGCTCCTGCTCTTCAGGCATGTAATCCATGGTAGCGGTTCCTTCATGAACCTCACCCAGCCTGTGAATACGACCTGAAAAATAGAGCATGCGTTCAGTTACCGTGGTCTTACCGGCGTCAATATGGGCAATAACTCCAATATTGCGTATCTTTCCAATACCTTTCACAGAAAAATCAGGCTTTGCGTTCACAGATCACCTTCCCGGTAAAAACTTATTCAGCCACAGCTAGAGCTACGGATTCACGCTTGAAAAAGGAACTGTTAAAACCGTTCCAGAGCCAGCAACCTTCCTGTCCATGCGCCAGCACAACATTGAAATTCATCAACGCATCACCGACAATTTCAGCAGGAACCACTGCGGCATCAGCTTCAACATCATCAAAGGAATCCTCATCCACTTCAACAAATTCAACATCAGGATGAACAAAAGCAAGCACATCCATATCAGGAGAATCTTCTTCCTTACAGACTGATATACTGGAAATTTCCGGTGCGCGCCAGTAACGTAAACATGGTCCGTGAAGTACAAAATCGGGAGTACCGCGCAGATCAAGAACAGCTCCCTCCTCGCCTCCGGCCATAAGCGGGGCCAGCAGTTCCTCTACTTTATCCTGTGGAAGTTTGACCACATCCTCCAGCCCGGCCAGCTCAAAACCAGCCAGTACAGATTGGGAAAGATCACCTTCTCCGCAAAAAACTGCCAGTACATTCTTTACCCCGGCTGCAAGAGCCGGAACCAAAGCAGCCAGAATCCGCACCGGGGAAACGGACTCAGCATCCAGAAGAAGCACAGTCCACTCAAGCGGTACGCTGGAAACTTCCGTTTCAAAACCTCCGCGCCATGTATTCACATTCCATGTTCTGCTCGGTGCATCGGGGGAATTAATTCCGTAAACTTGGGCAATGGTCTTTTTCAACCATGCGCGCTGCGGCGGCAAAGTTGCTTCGTAAGCTTCTCCGAAAACTTCATCTTCTATCTGATAATCCTGCAACCAAAGTGGAAATTCAAACATCTATGCCTCCGGCGATTTTGGATGGGATGCGCTCCGCGTTTTTAAAAAAAGATTTCGCCTCCGGCGGCCAAAGAAACTTTTTACAAAAAGTTTCTCTGGACACTTCAAAAACTTTTACTAGGCTTCGCCGGGGTAACGCCAAAACAGCTATTAAATTCTAATTAAATAAAAGCCCGGCAGACACACATCTGCCGGGCTTAATTTTAAACTTAAATTGCAGGTACTAGAGCCAATCAACCAGCTCTTTCCAGCTTCCCTGAAGACGCTCGCGCTCTTCCTGAGAAAGAGTCTTCTGGTACTCATAATAAGACATTTCAGCCTGTTTCATGGCGTACTTACGTACTTCCGGCAGGTCTTTAAAGTTCCTGACCACATAAGCGTAACGCTTCCATGCGGAACCGAATTTCGCAGATCTCCAGAAAAAATCCGCCACATACAATTCATGGTCGGCCAGAGCCCGGCGGCATTTTACAATATATTCCTTGGAGGCCTTAGCATACTGACTGTCCGGATATGCTTCTTCAACCCTGTAGAAATATTCAAGGGCTTCGGTAATGTTATTCTGCGGCCGGTCAATTGAACTGAACAGATTGAAGTTACTCAGCCCGATCTGAAACAGGACATAAGGAATTTCGTCGTTACCGGGATGAAGTGCTGAAAATTCTTTATATGCTTCGGAAGCATCAAAATATTTCTTATCAAGAAAATATGCATCTCCGAGGCTGATTTCTGCTTTTAAAGTATACGGGCTGAACGGATAACGGTCTTTCAATTTAGAAAAATATTCCGCGGCATCGTAATACTCTTTTTCCGTCATAGCCTCCACACCGGCTTCATAAAGTTCCTGTGCGGTATCTTCAGGCTTGGGAAGAAAGTAATAGTCAATAATTCCACAGCCGGTAAGGCTGATGAGTAGAAAAGAAGCTAAAACAATAGAAAGAAATTTATTTCGCATTATTTATGTTCCAGATACGCATACGCAGCCGTGGCGGCAGTTGCTCCATCGCCAACGGCAGTGACAACCTGCCTGCATTTCTTCGAGCGGATGTCACCTGCTGCATATATTCCGGGAATACTTGATTCCATTTCGCAGGTTGTTTTTATAAATCCATACTTATCAAGTGCCAGTTCCTTGGGAAAAAAACTGCACACGGCATCAAAGCCGACAAAAATAAAGACTCCGTCCACATCTAGAACGGAATAATCTCCGGAGCCAACGTCCCTGACCTCAAGACCGGCCACTTCCGCATCTCCTACAATCTTTGAAACAACTGAATTTAGAACCGGCTCAATTACCGGGTTGGCCAGACATTTGTTCTGATAAACCATGTCCGCCCTGAATTCATCCCTGCGATGCACAAGGTAAAGCTTCTTTACCAGCTTGGAAAGATAGATAGCTTCCTCAAGCGCGGAATTACCGCCACCAATAACAGCCACAACCTTATCACGATAAAAATGACCGTCACACAGGGCACAGTAAGAAACCCCGCGCCCAAGCAGCTTTTCCTCGTTGGGAACCTTTAATTTTCTAAAAGTCACCCCAGATGTAATTATAACTACCTGGGTTTTAACATGATCACCGCTCGCAACCACAACTTCATGATACTCTTCACCGGGAATAAGCTCCAGCACTTCATCATAGACATGGTCAAACTTATAATGTTTAACGTGCCTGTCCATTCTGTCGGCCAGCTCGTACCCCTTAATTCCATCAGGAAATCCGGGGAAATTCTCCAGCTCATCCGTCAAGAGCATCTGTCCGCCATGGGACATCTTTTCGACGGCAAGAAAATTAACTCCTGCCCTCGCAAGATAAAGGGCGGCCGCCATTCCGGCAGGGCCGCCCCCGATAACAACGGCGTCATAAGACTTCATTATTTACAGAGCCTTGCTGCTGATCATTTCCTTAATGCTGCTTTTGGAAACTGCACCAGTGGTCTGGTCTACAACTTCGCCATCCTTGAAAAGGATGAGGGTCGGGATAGCACGAATGCCGTACTTTCCGGGAGAAGCAGGGTTATCATCTACATTCATCTTGCAGATTTTCACCTGACCGGAGAATTCTTCAGCAAGCTCGTCAATCACAGGGCCCATTGCACGACAGGGTCCGCACCACGGAGCCCAGAAGTCAACCAGAACAGGCTTATCACTATTGAGAACTTCTTCTTGAAAATTGGAATCGGTTACCTGCAAAGCCATGATTTTCTCCTTGTTACAGTATTCAGGTTGCTGCGCCTAACCAAGGCGCATCAAATTTTCTTCTTCCTGATTTCACCCGTGAGGGTGATATTCAATTATCAAAATTTAATTCCCGTTGACTCAAGTGTCAAGATGAACAGACACAATAGGTTATCAACGTTCATAAAGATACTACCTACCCTTAAAGGCAAAGGCAACACCCACTTAGCGAAATTAAGCTTCGCAGATCCAATCCGAAGGAACTACCCTGCCACGGGGGATCGCTTCAAGGTCTAGATCATGCCTACACCCGGCACTGGCCATGAGATACCCGGCATAGGCAATCATGGCTCCATTATCGGTACAAAGATGCATGGACGGCAAAACAAGCGGAATGGAATATTTAGCGGCAACATCAGCCATCACGGACCGTACAACGGAATTTGCGGCTACCCCACCGGCTACGACCAATGACTTAACGCCCCTGTTCCGCTCAAGTGCCCTTGCAACCTTAACCTCAAGTTTCCGGCCAACTGTGTAATTGAATGAAGCCAGCATATTTTTACGCTGCTCTGAAATCACAGCGTCTTCGCTGCCTTCTTCCGGTACACCCATGGCGTCAAGGCGCAGCTCAGTATGCTGATTCACATAATTCGCCACTCTGGTTTTCAAACCGCTGAAACTGAAATCAAGATTATCGTTATTTATGTAGGGTACGGGAAAAAGCTTTTTATCCACGATGCCCTGCTTGCCCAGTTCATCAACCAGCCTGCCTCCCGGATAGGGAAGATTCAGAGATCTTGCAGTCTTATCAAAAGCCTCCCCGGCAGCATCATCAAGAGTTCTGCCGAGTAAAGTAAATTGTATAGGGCTTTCAATCAGATAAATATGGGTGTGCCCGCCGGAAACCAGCAATCCCAGTGAAGGAAATTGCAGTTCCTGCTCCAGTCCGGCCGCAGTAAGATGCGCCCAGAGATGGTTAACCCCGATAAGTTTCGCACGGCTGGAAAGCACCAGTCCCTTGGCAAAACTTAAGCCCATAAGCAAACAGCCCTGCAAGCCCGGACCTCTGGCTACGGAAACAACATCAATATCATCAACGGTCAGCTCTTGCTCCTTCAGCAATTCGCGCAGAAGCACGGGAAGAACGCGCAGATGTTCACGGGATGCGATTTCCGGCACAACACCGCCGAACACAGCATGCACATCGACCTGAGAAGCAAGTTTTTCAGCTATCAGTTTTCCATCACGCACAAGGGCAAGCCCTGTTTCATCACAGGAGCTTTCAATACCAAGACAGAGCATTATCCGTCATGCTCCTTGTAAATGGCACTGATAGTCTCAACCTCATGACGGGAACCGATAAACAAAGGAACACGTTGATGCAGGTCATCCGGGACAATATCAAGGATACGCTGAGTTCCGTCTGTGGCCCGGCCTCCGGCCTGCTCAATAAGCATAGCCATGGGCGAAGCTTCGCAAAGGAGCCGCAGTTTACCACGCGGTTTAGCAGGATCACGATGATCCGCCGGGTACATAAAAACCCCACCGTAAATAAGGTTACGGTGAAAATCGGCCACAAGAGAGCCTATGTAGCGTAAGCTGTACGGCTTACCGTGGATATTCTCTTTTGATTTGAAATGACCGATGACCTTCTTGGTAGCTTCGGACCAGAATGGCCAATACCCTTCGTTAACGGAATAAATTTTTCCGGTATCCGGGATCTTAATGCTCGGATGGGAAAGAAGAAATTCACCTACACCCGGATCAAGAGTAAAACCGTGAACACCGTCCCCGGTAGTAAAAACCAACATAGTGGAAGAGCCGTACAGAATATATCCGGCTGCCACTTGTTCATCTCCGGGCTGCAATACGTCCGTAGACTGCACTGGAGTACCAAGCTTACTTTTACGGCGAAAGATTGAAAAAATAGTTCCGATATTGACATTAACATCGATATTGGAAGAACCGTCCAGAGGATCGAAAATAATTATATAGTTCCCCTGCGGCAGGCCGTGGGGAATCTCGATGATATCAGCATTTTCTTCAGAAGCCATAGCGCAAAGTACGCCGGAGCGGGCCATGCGGTGGATCAGAATCCTGTTTGCATATTCGTCAAGCTTCTTTACTTCCTCACCCTGAACATTGACTTCACCTGTAAAGCCCAGAACATCTACGAGTCCGGCTTTGTTTACTTCCCTTGAAATAATCTTGGCCGAAAGGACAAGCTCATTAAAAAGATGGGTGAACTGCCCGGTAGCTCCGGGTATTTGTTTCTGGTGCAGTAACAGGTGCTCGGTAACAGTAATCTGCTGGGTCATTTATCCTCCTTAGGAATGTCCCTGCTGCGCGATTTTCAGAAAGAATTAAGCTTTAATACCAGATTTTTCGCATAAGACCTATAAAATTAAAAAAAGAGTATACCGTCGTCCTCTTCTTCCTTGGAAACGGCCTTGGTCAAATAAACAATCTGAGTGTCACCCACATAGCGTGCCAGCCAGACATATCCAACCCCGGCAACTGTGACTGTTCCCCTTACTTTGCTATCAAGGAGTTCATCCCAGTCGATCTTAAGAAGTGCTTCTTTATCCAGATCTTCAGCACCGGTCCAGACACCGCCTCCATCAGGCTGCATAATGACCAGTTTTTTAGGGTCCGGGCAAAAGTTCAATAGGATACGGGGATCAAAATGAACTACGACAAGCCCCTTGAATTCGGCATCCTTGAAAAAAGGAGTTGCCAGATACATTTCAGGACCGAATTCAGAATAACTGACAAATGATTTCAGATTGATCTCATTCCAGTCCCCTTCATACTCAATGAGCGGTCCGGGCTTAAACGGCTTGATTTCCGCTTCAGGCAGCTTCACAAGCACGCTCGCTTCATCATCAACAGTCAGAACACCGCTGATCCACGGAAAACGCATAAAAAGAAGCTTGAACCAGTTTTCATCGGGATGGGAATCCACCGTGGAAAGAATCTCGCAAAGAGAAAGAATCTTAGCGTCCACAGGTGTAAAAAGAAGAGCCAGTTTATTATCGTTGGGATTTTCAATCCCGCCGTGCTTGAGATTGATTTGAGGGTTGGGGTCAACAGTTTGCTGAGCATCATGCCAGACCTTACTGCCGTATTCGCAACCACCGGCGCACAGCAAAATCACCAAAAAAGCAAAAAGTGCGACAGGACGCACTGAATTTTTAAATTCCATATCTCATACCCGGACTCCGTGCATAGTAAGCACGAATCCTTCTGTATATTATTAAGTTATATCTTTAAATAAAGCCGAAAAACGGGATAATTCTTATCTGGAAGCCCTTGCTTCAAGCCTTTCGGCAAGGAGCTCAAGGGTACCCATCAATTTACTTTTGGCGTGTTTAAAATAAGGATCTTTACTTGCGTCATCACCAGCAATATCATCAACAGGTGTCTTACTGATGCGACTTGAAATATCGGCCATAAAGGACATCAATTCCTCTTTTTCCTCATCGGAAGCCTTACAAAGCAGTTCACGATATATTTCCAGAGCACCTTCAAGGTCCCCCTGTGAAGCCAGAACTTCCGCCATGGTCTTGGTCTTAAGACTGTCCATGACAATTGCACTGGTCAAGGCTTCAGGAGATTCACCATCGGAATCAACAAGAGCAGCGGCTTCGGATATCTCATCTACCAGCAACTCACTCTCTTCAGGGTCCGGACGGGTAAAGTCGCCGGGAGCCTCGTAACCTTCTTTGCAAACAGCAGAATCGGCCTTCTGAGGACGCTCTGCAACAGAGACTCCGGTAAGCTGCTTGATACCTTCAGCCATGACATCAGACCATGACATGGGCGAACCATGGAGCGCGGAAAAAAGAAAGGCCATGGCTCCGGCAATATCATCATTACCTTCAGAAACGGAAGCACCCCACATCTTCCAGAATGAGGGGTATGAAGAAAAAAGTCTGGTCAACGGAGCAACTGCCGCTTTTGCTTCAGAATCCCGGCCGAGCTTGGCAAGGGTTTCCACCAGCAGCAGACGGGCCTCAAGATAGTCGGGATGACGGTCAAGCCCCATCCTGAGAGTGGTTACAGCTTTTTCATGGCTACCCATTTCAACATAAAGGCGGGCCAGAGGGAAAAAAACTTTCGAGCTGGGCTCCAGTGCCAGAACTTCCTGATACCACTCAATCTTGCTTTGCATCTGCACCTGCTCCCTGAGTCTTTACTTTCCCTGATTTGGGGAAAAGATATAACACTTCATTTTCCTTCACGTAATTCATCCTGCTGCGGATGACCTTTTCCTGATACGCCTGATCAGTCTTCAACCGTCTGATTTCCCTGCTGAGTTCAAGTGTCCGGTTATCAGCAGCATCGATCTTCTGCTCAAGCTCCTGAACCTTATCATCCAGCTCTACGTAGCCGAAAAAACCCTGCTCACTAAGCCCAAGCCGTATAAGCAGCACAAGGTTGATAATAACCAGTAAACCCAACAAGACTCTACGTCGCAGCATTAACGAAGCTCCTACTGCAACCGGGTAAACATTTTTCTAGGCGACTCAACCTGACCAAGCGGAACTCTGAGTTCGAGCAAAAAGTTATCAGTGGCCGATTCAATCCGTTCAACTTCGGCTTCGCTCACCCTGATTTTTTCCATTTTACTCATAAACCCTTTAAGCACTTCAAGCTCTTCAATAAACCTGCTGTTCAAGTCAAGCTTTTCAAGCTCTTGCTCCATCTCAAGAATTGTTTCAAGACAATTATTGAGCCTTAGCACAAGGTTTTGTCGGTCATTGACGTTCATTGATAGTCCTGTCTGTGACGTTTTTCTAATAAAATTTTATTATTCGCTAGTTAACCAGACTTTATGCAAATTGTACATATAATTAGCTCCGGAAAACACAGTTAAGAAAAGAGCCGCGTAGAGAATCCACATTCCCAGCTGATGCATATCGATCCCGAAGTAGGGATAATGCAGGAGCAAGGGACCGAGTGCAAAACTCTGAGTAACGGTCTTGAGTTTTCCGAATTTGTCGGCAGCAAGCACCAGCCCCATATCCACGGCAATGGCGCGGAGTCCGGTAACAGCCAGTTCGCGACAGACAATAACCACAGTAATCCAACCGCTTACATACCCCATATGGGTCAGCATGATCAAGGTTGAACAGATGAGCAATTTATCAGCCAGCGGATCAAGAAATTTACCGAGATTGGTAACCTGATTGCTGCGGCGGGCAATGTACCCGTCAAAGAAGTCGGTCAGCGAGGCCAGAAAAAAAACAAAGGCTGCCAGAAACATGGTCAGCTTGCTCGGATAATAAAGCAGAACAACGATTAAAGGTACAGCAAGAATGCGTCCAAGAGTCAGGGAATTGGCAAGATTGAACATAAAGAGTCCCGGGTCGTGAAATTCATTTAGTCAGGGCAGCTGCCCTGAAGCCTGCAAGCCTTTGTGAAATGCAGGGAACCGAAAAAACGGCCCCCCGCATGAACTGCATGATTCTGTGCCGAGGAGGACTGTATGTCAACCCGGCAATCAGTTTACGCCTGAAAAAAGCGTCTTTTCTTAGGTATGAGTGCTGGAAGCAACCTCAAAACTGCTTTCAGCCGCTTCAGCGATCTCGTCAGCAACCTTACGGAAAGCAAGCTTGGCCGGGGAATCTTCTTCAAGAAGAACCACGGGCTTGCCAAGATCAGCAGCGACAACAGTAGTAGGATCAAGGGGAACAGCACCGAGGAAAGGCAAGCCATATTTTTCAGCAAGCTCTTCACCACCGCCCTTTTTGAAAAGGTCGATGTTCTCGTGGCAATGGGGGCAGACAAGTCCGCTCATGTTCTCGACCACGCCCATAATGTTGGCCTTTGCGTATTGCAGGAAGTTAATAGCCTTTCTTACGTCTGCAAGAGAGATTTCCTGCGGAGTGGTAACAACCACGGCAAGGGATTCGGGAATGGTTTTCAGCACGGTCATGGGCTCATCGCCGGTACCCGGAGGGGAGTCGACTACGAGAAAATCAAGTTCGCCCCACTGAACGTCGGAAATAAACTGCCTGATAGCGGAAGTTTTCATGGGACCACGCCAGAGAACGGCCTGATCCGGGTCTTTGAGCAGGGATTCCATGGAAACAACGTGCAGGTTGTCATTTACCTTTTTGGGAACCACGAGATTACCGCGCTCAACATCAAGCTGCCCGGTAATTCCAAGCAGATGGGGAACACTGGGGCCGTGGATGTCAACATCAAGAATACCGACCTTGAAACCTTTATCAGCAAGAGCTGCGGCAATGTTGACCGCCACAGAACTTTTACCGACGCCGCCTTTGCCGCTCATTACAAAAATTTTGTATTTGATCTTCTGCAAAGTTGAAGAAATCAACTCATTTTGCAGAGCCTGAGCAGCACTCGCTTTTTTGTCACCACCCTTCTGGGGAGCAGAAGAACAGGAACTACATGATGAACTCATATCCATGCCTTTGTTGTATATTAAAAATTCAGGGAAGCCTTCTCCCCTGTCAGCTTCAGCTGTCCTTGGCTGAAGATACCCATTCCAAGATAATCACTGCTGCGAATCCGGCAACCATCAGGAGCACGGCACTCGCAAATTCACCGTCATAAGCGGGAGGCAGAACATTGGCCTCGCTCAGGACATGAGTTTTACCCCGTATCACCACCGAATCAAGAACCTCTTTCCAAGGCCAGATTTTACGCATGGCTCCAGCCATGAATCCAGTCAGCAGGCTCACGGTCAATGCATGATGCTTTTCCAGCAGAAAATGCAACACACGGGAAAAAAGAGAGATACCGAGTGCACAGCCGCAAACAAAAGCCAACAGGATGGCTCCATTATCAAGAGTGGTTGGATTGCGGATAGCTCCGGTGATAAATTCATACTTACCCAGAAGCAGCAAAATAAACGCCCCGCTGATACCGGGCAGAATCATGGCGCAAATGGAAATTGATGCGCAGAGAAAAACAAACCAGAGTGTATCCGGGGTGGTGACGGGAATAAGTCCCACAAGAAAAAAACTGAACACCGCGCCCACGACACCAGAAATAACATTCTTAACAGAGAATTCCCCGACCCTTCTGCCGACAACCAGAATGGACGCGGCAATAAGTCCGAAGAAAAGGGACCAGACCTGTACCGGATGTGTTCCCAGCAGAACATGAATAATCTGGGCCATGGAGACCATAGCCATCACAATCCCGAACAGCAGGGGCAGCAAAAATTTTAAATGGGCTTCGGCAACAGCCCCGGTCAGATCAAACTTGAAAAGGCTTTTTATGAATTTTCCGTTAAAGGAACGGATTGAATCAATGAGATTATCATAGATTCCCGTGATAAAAGCCATGGTCCCGCCGGAAACACCGGGAATAATATCAGCCACCCCCATGCAGATACCTTTAAGTATAAGCACAAGGTAATCACGTAAGGATTCAGGCCCCGGACCTTTTTTCCAAGCTTGGATGAAATTCATTATGACCTACCAGCCCTGTTTACCAACCAGATCAACAAAGGCGCATCCGCCCATGTCGGTGGTTTCAATTTTTCCATCTGTTTTTGTAACCAGCATCAACCGCTGCACCCGTCTCTGTCCACCGACAGGGATAACCAGAATTCCGGGATCAGCCAGTTGATCTATGAGGTATTGAGGAATCTCAGGTCCACCAGCGGTGACAATTATACGGTCATAGGGAGCATTGTCAGGCCACCCCATAGTGCCGTCATCCAGTTTAACCTGAATATTGAAATATCTCAGGTCAAAAAGAAGCTTGCGCGCAGAAATGAAAAGTTTGCGTATCCTTTCCACAGTAAAAACATCCGCACCCATCTCTGCAAGTACCGCAGCCTGATAACCGGAACCGGTCCCGATCTCCAGCACCTTATGCCCCGGTTCGATTTTAAGCAATTCGGACATTACAGCTACAATATAGGGCTGGGAGATGGTCTGCCCTTCGCCGATGGGCAGGGCACTGTCAGAATATGCACGTGAAGCCAGGGCATCCTGCACAAACAGATGCCTTTGAACCTTACGCATGGCATCCAGAACATTATTATCAGCCACACCACGGGCTACAATCTGTTCGTCCACCATCTTCAATCTGGAACGCTTTGGGTCTATACGCACTTATCCCCCGTCAGGCATAGCCGATAACAGCAAGGCCTGAAAATTTATTTTTAACTATGAATTCCCGGACCGATAATAACATCCAGATTAATTCATTGTTTGCAGTTGAAAATCAGATTTTAGCGGTCAAGTCAACCAGAATGGCCCAAATTGATATTTAAAGCCGTTTTTTCCACATACATCTTGACACTAAAGCGACATAAAGAGAGATTATAGTAAGGACAAAAGGAGGACCACATGCTGAAAGTCGACGATCTCATGACAAAGGAACTGTTCACCCTTAGCGAATCTGATAATTTAAAAATGGCAAGGTCTCTAATGGACCTGCAACGTATCAGACATATCCCCATAGTAAACGACGACCGGGAATTCATCGGGCTTGTAACCCACCGTGATATCCTGCGTGCCACAATTTCTCAACTGGCGGACATTGACCCTGCCACGCAAGGCGAGATTGATTCCGGTATCCCTGTAGGGGAAATCATGCGGACCGACATCAAAACCATCACCGCCGAAACTTCCCTGAAAGAAGCTGCAACAATGCTTCTGAATCACAAATACGGTTGTTTCCCGGTAGTCAACAAAAAGAACGGACTGGTTGGAATCTTGACCGAAGCAGACTTCCTGAAGCTGACCATCAGCCTCATGGAAGCTCTTGAAAAAAACGACGATTAGACCGCAATCCTCCATATACTAAATAAAAAAAGAAGGAATTGAGATAATCTCAATTCCTTCTTTTTTTATATAAACTTTCGGTCCAACAAAAGATGCGAAAAGTACCCGGTGGCAAAAGCCACATAGTAAGGCAATAAAGTTGGAAAAGGCTGCCCGTACAAATAGTAGGGCAAAATCAACATAGGCATAGGCACCAACAACATAGCCCACCAGGTATGGGTCCAGCCACGATGAGCACTGATGCCGGGCAGCATGGCCAGCACCCCAAGATAAGCAGCCCATTTAAACCTCTCCAGATAAATCAGAGACAAAGCCAAAAGAAGCATGCCTGAATAAAAAATCCTCTTACCTTTTGAATCCGTATCAATATCCGGAAAAAGAGCTCCCAGCACGCAAAGTACGAACAATGAAATCACCTGCTCAGGATCGATGACGTACAGGCCGATATTCACCAGCCCCAGAAGAACCAAAGCTCCTGCAACAACGGAGCCACTAACATGAACCTTATATCCCGGCATATCATAACCACTTATTTTAAAAGAAATAAACTTAAAGCAAAACCTAAACTTTCTGTTTCTGCGTATATGGCATTACTACTTAGTTGTCCAACACCCAAATTGCCTTTACGAGCTGTAAACGAATCAGACTAAAACAATTTTCCCCTCTGCGCCGAAGACATAAAAAAAGAGTGCCTTTCCGCAAGGAAAGACACTCTTCGAGTGCATATTTGCAAATGCCTACATGGCGTCGCTGGCGTCAAGTTCCTCGATCTGTTTGTCGATTTCCTTTTGCAGCTTTGCGGGCAGGCCCATAATGTCAACATTCAGGAAGCCGCGCACGATGGTTGAGGTTGCTTCGTCCTCATCCATACCGCGGGCCATGAGATATTCAATCTCTTCCTGCGCAATTTTACCGACTGCGGCTTCATGGGAAAGCTCAACACCTTCCACGGTAGCTTCCAACTCAGGAACAGCGTGAATACGTCCGCCGCCGAGAATAAGTCCCTGACACTCGATATGTCCGCGTGCGGGAACATTGTTACCCTGAATATGGCCACGGGAAATAATGGTACCGCCAGTGGTGATAGTGCGGGAAATGGTTTCCGCTTTGGTGTTGGGTGCATTCTGAATGATCCGGGTTCCAGTATCGACATGGGAACCTTCAGGGGCAACCAAAACTGAATTGAAACGGGCAACAGAACCTTCACCGTTAAGGAAAATAGTCGGATATGACTTGAGATCCTTAACCCTTTTCATCAGCACGTAGTTGTTGATGAGTGTTCCGCCCTCTTCAACAACACCCATGGTGCTGGGACGGACAACAGTATTTTCACCCCAGTTATGAACCATGGTGAAAGTGAGTTTACCGCCCTTTTTAACGTAAAATTCGGACAGACCGAAATGTCCACCGGAAAACTTGTCGTGCGCAGCAGCACAACCGGTAATAATGTGCAGTTCGGAATCTTCCTCTACAACCACGATGTTGTGGATGTTCTGACCGGAATTCTCGGATTTGAGGAAGAGACAGGACTGGACGGGCTTTTCAATCTTGGCACCTTTCTTGGTACGTACAAAGTAACCGCCATGCAGATTATCTGCTGCGTTGCGGGTGAACTCGTCCTTGTCTTTATCAATGAGCTTGAAGTAGTAATCAGGCAGGCCGTCGTATTTATCAAGGGCCTTTTTGATATCCATGACTTCAACATCTTTATCATTAGTGCCGCAGTGTACGTTGGAGTGGTCAACCTGCATAAAGGTAGCACTGACGTCTGTAGCATCAACGTCAACACCGGCCATGATCAACTGCTCTTTTTCTTCAGCTTCAATTGAGGAAAGATCTTCAATTACTGCGTGTTCCAGACCATCAAATTTAAAATCGTTAAGATCAATTTTTTTCATGATATTTCTCCGTGGATTTACACTGCTAGTTCAGGCATTTCACGCATTCTTTGTATCCGTACTTACGGATATGCTCCAGAATATCGCGGGGTCTGGCTTCACAGCAGAGATGTCCGTTAAAAAGGACCTGTCCACGGTCAGCATTGATGTAATCCAGAATGTGTCCGGTATGGGTGATGATCAGTCCACAGGTATTTGTGCCCTTCTTCATCTTCTGCTCTTTCATGCTCAGATCAAGATTGGGCTTGATTTCACCATCAAGCAGGGTGCGGACCATTTTACCGATCAGGTGCATGTTTTCGAGGTCAACGCCGGATTCAGGCTCATCGAAAAGCAGCAGGCCGGGATTCTGGGCCATGAGCTGAAGCAGCTCCGAACGCTTGATTTCACCACCGGAAAAACCGGAGTTGATATCGCGGTCAAGAAAGTTGGTCATATTAACGCGCTGGGCCAGCATCTCTACATCCACATTGGAACCGTTACCGCACATCTTTACCAGATGACGTGTTTTCAGACCGTGGATGGTCGGGGGACGCTGAAAAGACATGCCTATGCCGAGACGGGCACGTTCATAAATGGGGGCGTAGGTGATATCTTCACCTTTAAAAGTAATCTTGCCCTGGGTAATCTCATAGTTACTGAAGCCCATAAGGGTCATGAGCAGGGAGGTCTTACCGGAACCGTTGGGCCCGAAAAGGATGAAAGTCTCCCCTTCTTTTATATGCAGGTTGAGGCCTTTGATGACCTCCTTGTCGCCGATACTGACGTGCAAATCTTCTATTTTAAGCATTGAAATTCCTCACTTTATAAGCGAAAAGCCAAAAATGGAGTTATTTAGTCGAATTAAGTACGCTTTGAAGAGCTAATAAAATTCACTTTTCAAGTCCAGAATAAATAATGATTAATTTCACAATATCCAGATTTAATGCCCAAACGCACGTTATGAAAAATGGTGACGACTCTGAAAAAGTCAAGGTACAAAATAGAAAAACTCAAATTTCCTGAATAGAAAGATTTACTTCGCGCCGGATAATGACTAATTTGATAGCTCATTTTTTCAGGAGAAATTTTTATGGCTAAGAAAAAAATGAGTTCCCTGTCAGACCTCAAGGGGCTCAAATTCAAAGAAGACAAGAAAGAAGAACATGTACCCAAGGCGGTCCGAAAGGCTCTTGAAGCTGTTAAGAAGAAGCCCGCCCCCATAGAGCCGGAAGAAAAGGAAATTGAAGTGGACGATGATCAGGCATTCATGGATGCCATGAACGGAGTTAAGCGCATGGATCGCTCTACCGTTGCCCCCCAGAAACCGAAGCCGACCCCGCCCCCTAAAATATCGGAAGATGAGGAAGGCAAGGAATACCTGAGCAGCCTTGTGTCCGGTAAAATAGAATTTGAACTGGAATATTCCGATGAATTCATGTTCGGCTATGTACGCGGAACCGATTCCAAGGTATTTCAAAAGCTCAAGGCCGGAGCCTTCAGTTATGAATCGCACATTGACCTGCACGGTATGAATTCCGAACAGGCTTTTGACAACCTGCTCTTTTTCATTCGCGAATCTTTTTTACAGGGCAACCGTTGTGTGCTGGCTGTGACCGGACGCGGTAAGAACTCACCGGGTGGACATTCCGTACTCAAGCGGGAAATTCAGGACTGGCTGACCCGCGATCCCTTCCGCCGCGTGGTGCTGGCTTTTTGTACTGCCCAGCCCAAAGACGGCGGCGCCGGAGCTTTATACATCCTGCTGCGCAAGCAGAAGAAAGTGCAAGGCAAGGTCAAATGGGATAAAGGCATTAATTGGGGAAAAGAATTTTAAGAATTGGTTGATGCGCTTCGCGCTTTTTGATGAATAGATTTGCCTCCGGCGGCCAGAGAAACTTTTTGATTCGCCACCTCCTGTGGCTCACCCCTTCGGGGCGTTGCCTTTCAGAAAACGTCCAAATCCGCTTTCCTGCGGATTTGTGGAAGAAGTTTCTCTGGACTCTTCAAAAACTTTTATTACGGCTTCGCCGGGTGTTATTTTAAAAGGATTCTTCGTGGAAATTTTTGATAATCCTGATCGTATTAAGCTGGCTTTTGGAATTCCGTTTTTTAATATGGATTTCAATGAGCTGATGCTGACCGTGGGAGAACGTGCCGGCGCGAAAGAAAAGACTATGATTTTCGCGCCCTCTTTCCCGTGGCTTATGGATTATGCCAAGTATCCCAATTTATGCCCGGATTGTGCAGACTTCATTCTTCCTACAGATTCGGAAATGGTCAGCTTAGCCGAAAAAGCTGAAATCAAGCTGAAAATGCCTTTGGAATATTTTGAAATCCCGGAACAAATCGCCCGCATCTGCGCCCACTACGGATTCAGCCTGCTCCATGTTTCTGAATCGGCACTGAAAACTGATATCCTTATCCGTGACGGCTACGTACCCCTGTCGTGGGACTTATTCACTAATTTTAAGACCACGGGCGATCTGGATGAAATTGATATACAATCAATTGTCGGCAGTGCTAATAATCTACGCCCGGACATTGTACTTATCTCAGCCCCGCCCGAATCCATCAGCAGTTGTGTACCTAAAATCTATGAACAGCTCCACAACTGTGTGCTGATTTGCGTCCCGCAGGATATGGACAAAAATAAAGTTGCGGACAAGCTGGATAACATCTTTATCCCGCTGCTGCTTCTACGCGAAGAGATTAATTTTCTGGACGAAATCAAACGCAAGGCTTCAATGGCCCTGCCATCTTCTGTGAGATTTGACGAAAGTAGCATTCCGCCGACAATTACAATCTCCGGCACCCTTGATGCGGGGATAACCCCTGATTTGATTCGCACCGGAACCCGTATGCTGAAACGCAATTTTTCCCCGGCACTGGATTTATCCGCAACCCATGCGACTTCAGTCAAAGGGATGGAAGCCCTGTGCTTCCTGAGCCGTAAATTCCGTGATGCCGGAAAAAAACTTCGCATATCCGAAATTTCAGATGAACTGCAAAATACCCTGCATAGTTCAGGCGTACTATCTTACTTTGTTGATTATCCCGGCATTCTGGACGATTTATAACCAAAAGTTCCCCTTCCCCAGCCGTCGGATACATCTTAAAGCATATTCACCGGGTCAAGATCCATGGTGATGCGAATCTGTTTTTTGTCAGGATTACGGCGCGATATTTGAGCGTAAAGCTCGCGGGTCTTCATCCAATCATCAGACTTAAGCAGACAGTTAAACCGCTTGCGTCCGCGCAACTGGGCCAACGGAGCGGGAACAGGTCCCATGGCCATAATTCCGGCCTCTTTTGCCGCATCGCGAATCATACTGAAAAATTGAGGACAGAGATGCTCCCCCTCCCAGCCCATGGGATGGCTGATGCGGATCAGAGTCAACTTGGTGAACGGCGGATAACGAAACCTGCGCCGCTTCTCAATTTCCTTCTCAAAAAATGTTTTGTAATCGGCAGAAGTTACCGCCCCCCAGATAGGATTCTGCGGGTTGCGGGTCTGGATAATGACCTCTCCGGGCTTCTCGCCCCTGCCCGCACGCCCGGAAACCTGCACCAGAAGCTGAAATGTTCGCTCGGCTGAACGGTAATCAGGCAGGTTAAGCCCCAGATCACCCTCGGAAACAACTACCAGCGTTACGCCGGGAAAGTTGTGCCCCTTGGAAAGCATCTGAGTACCGACCAGTACCTGCGCATCACCTCTGGCAAAACTCTTCAAAATTTCATCCAACCGTTCCTGCCTGCGGGTCGAATCGCGGTCCATGCGCAAAATTTTCGTTTCCGGCGGCAGAGCCTTGGCAACCTGCTCTTCAAGCCGCTCCGTACCGCCCCCCAAGGGCATGAGATTGCTCCCACCGCAAGTAGCGCACGGCAAAGGGAAATGATAGGCATTGCCGCAATAGTGGCAGATTACCCGCTCCCGTCCTTTGTGGTAGGTCATACTCACATTGCAATGCGGACACTTAAACGGTTCTTCGCAATCTGTGCAGTAAATGAGCGGAGAAAAACCACGGCGGTTAAGCATGACCACGGCCTGCTCTCCCCTCTCCACCACCTCTTTCAAACGGGCTTCTGTTTCCGGGGCAAAAGGCTCTTCCGGGTTCTTGATGGCACTGGTATCGACCACCTTGACCGCAGGAAGTACGGATTTGCCGACCCGTTTTTCCATGGAAATAACTTCAAAAGCACCCTGCTGCGCTGCGTGAAAAGTCTTAATGTCAGGGGTTGCCGAACCGAGAACCAGCAGACTTCCGGTCATATGGGCCAGCACATAGGCCACTTCCTTAGCTTGATAAGGCAATCGCTCTTCCTGCTTGTAGGATTCGTCATGCTCCTCATCAATAATTATCAGGCCGGGATTACGCACCGGAAGAAAGAGAGCCGAGCGGGTGCCGACGATCAGGGCCGGGCTGTCATCCTCGGCAAGTGCGCGGAAAATAGCTTCCTTGCGTACCGGGGTCTGGTAACCGTGATAAAGATATTTACGTGTTTCCGGAAACAGCGGGCAGATGCCGTTCCACAAAGCGTAGGCAAGAGCAATCTCCGGAACCAGCACAATTACAGACTTGCCCTGCTCCATGCATTTGCGGGCCGCAGTCATGTAGACGAGAGTCTTACCACTCCCGGTGATCCCGTGCAGCAGCTTAACCGCACTTTTAGGTTCATCAAGAGCCGCAAGCAGTTCATCAATGGCAAGCTGCTGTTGTTCCGAAGGGGTAAAGTCCCACTTAGGTCCGGTTGCAGCACACTTTTCTGACGGATTACGCTCTTCTTCAGGAGGCGGACCGATCTTGACCAGCGAATCGGAATGAAGCTTTTTAATCACTCCGTTGGTCCAGTCCCCCATGATATTTTTCAAAAATCCTTTTTCACGGGGACCGTTCTCAAAAATAAATTCCAGAATCTGCAACTGACGGGCAGCATTGGGACGCACAGGCCACGGAGGATCGGAAGTCAGGCTGACATATTCTTCCTTTTCAATGGAAGCAGGCAGACTTACATTCATCCGCCCTTCATCATAAATTTTGACCAGTTCCATACGCCGCTCCGAAGGAAGACGGGCAATATCCAGAGCCTTAAGCCTTGCAGGGAAAGAACGGTCTGCAACTTTAAAAGAGACCTTGGCACTGCGAAACCGCTTGGGAACAACATTCTCCAGCACCTTACCCAAGGGCTGCATCTGGCGGGCACCGATGTTGCGGTAGAGCTTGAAGTGATTGGAATTTAAAAGCGGTTCTCGCTCAAGAGGCCAGATAACGGATTTGAGTTCCACATTTTCCGGCAGATTATCCACAGTCTCAATAAGAAAAGCCACCCGCACGGAACGCCCCAAAGGCACGAGAACCCGCTGTCCTTCCATGAGTTCGGGAAGGTCGGCGGGTGCTTCGTATGTGTAAATTGAATATGGTGGGCTGGCGAGACAGGCCTGCCAGAGAGTTGTCATTTTTATTCCGATTTATTGAGTCTGAGACATTTTTTCAAAAATTCGTAAACCTGACCGGAAGGAACTCCGCATCCCTTGGACTTTTTAACCGCAACCGGAGAAAAGACCACAGGCGAAATCTTCTTGCGAATACTCTTCCACTGGATATTGAAATCAAGGATATCATCACCCATTTTCAAAGTCCCGGTGTGAGGCAGCATGAATCCGGCAAATTTGGAAAAAGTACCGAAACTTATTTCCTGCTGCGGACCCAGTACAATCTTAAGCGGTGAAAAATTTTCATTATTAAACCAGATTTGAGGAGAGGTTTCATCCCCCTGCTCCGCGCCGAAAACAAAAGCCGGGGTATTATCGTAAAACCCGTAACTCTTGGTTGCATTGGTCACCCCGATGGACATCCAGTCCGAAACCGGATCATCCGGGGCCCAAAATTGAAGCATAGACGGGGGCATCCCAGCGTCAGCAGGACATTGGGCAATGGTCTTAAAATACTGTCCTACAGATTTTGCCTCAACAGTAGCATTGCTGCCCGCTTCGGAAAATGTCTGCTGCCAATGATCATGCCCGCGCTTAATGACAAGGGTTGTTCCCGGTTCTGAAGGAAAGGTCAATTCAGCTTCATATGAAGTCAATGCACCGTATTTCTGGTACATTGTCTCATCGATTTCCTCGTCAGACGGAAAAAAAGCCCTTGCCGGGCTGCTGCAAAACAGACTCACGGCAAGGACTGAAAGTATCACATAAGTATTTAAATTCTTTACGAACAAGACAAAAGCTCCCGCAATCTGGCTACAACGTCATCACGCAGCCCCTCGTCCTGAAGGGCGAAGTAAACATTTGCGGTAAGATAATCTACCCAGTCCCCGGCGTCAAACCTTTGTCCGCGAAGTTTCACGGCCAGCAGTTTGTTATCCTGAGCCAGACCCTGCAAAGCGTCGGTGAGCTGAATTTCTCCACCCACACCCGGCTCAAGTCTTTCCAGATGATCAAAAATCTCAGGCAGCAGAACATAACGCCCTACAATTGCCAGCCTCGAAGGAGCCTGACCGATAGGGGGTTTTTCCACCAGAGAACGGACTCTGTACATGCCCGGCGCAAATTCCTCACCCTGAATAATTCCGTAACGATCCACCTTGTTGTCAGGCACTTCAATAACGCCGACAACAGCCATATTTTCGGTACGGGCAGCATCAATCAGCTGCTTGATACCCGGCTCAAGGCCGAACATAAGGTCATCACCGACCATTACAGCAAAGGGATCGTTCTTGCAGACTTCCTTGGCACAGAGAACAGCATGACCCAAGCCAAGCTGTTTTTTCTGACGCACGGAAATGATATTAACCATCTCCGCCACCTTTCTCACTTCTTCAAGGGCCTCGGTCTTTCCGCCGCGCTCAAGTACATCCTCAAGGGAGAGGTTGTAATCAAAGTGGTCTTCAATGATCTTTTTGTTCTGGTTGTTAATAAAAACAACATCGGTCAGTCCGCTGGACATGGCCTCTTCAACCACGTGCTGCACAACGGGCTTTTTGAAAATCGGCAGCATTTCCTTGGGAATGTTCTTGGTGGCAGGCAATGATCTTGTACCCCATCCAGCAACCGGAACAATAACTTTTTTGATGACCATTGATCATATCTCCTTGAAAAGATTCGGTCTTATCTTGCGACCGAAGGAATTATCAACGTAAATGTTCTTCCAGAACTCCTGCAAGCTCGGAAGTATAAAGTTCAACCTTGGAACTGTCTTCCGCTTCCACCATTACTCTGGCTACGGATTCAGTTCCTGAATAACGCAACAGCACACGCCCTTTTCCGGCCAATTCCTGCTCGACCTGCTTGAGAGCATCCTGCACAGCCGGAACCTCTTCAAAAGGCCTTTTCCGCTTAACGTGAACATTCTGTAATTTTTGCGGATAAAGTTCAAGCAGTCCGGAAAGTTCGGAAAGCGGTCTGTTCTTCGCACACAGTATACGCAATAACTGTAAGGCTGCAAGCAGACCATCACCTGTGGTACTGAATTCTTTAAAAATAAGATGGCCGGACTGCTCTCCGCCGAGGATTGCTCCCTCGCGGCGCATGGCCTCCACTACATAACGGTCACCCACCGGAGTACGCAGCAGTGTTCCGCCATTTTCCTTCATGAAATTTTCAAGAGCCATATTACTCATGACCGTTGAAACCAGCATATTATGAGCAAGCTTATCGCGCTCCATGAGATCTGCTGCACACATGGCCATAATCACATCACCATCAAGGACCTGACCCTTTTCATCAACAACGATCAGCCGGTCGGCGTCACCATCAAGAGCCAGTCCGATGTCAGCATGCTCTTCAACAACCCTCTGTCCAAGAATCTCGGGGTAGAGAGAGCCGCATTTATCGTTAATATTAAGTCCATCAGGCTTGTCGCCGATACGCACAACTTCCGCCCCCAGCTCTTCAAACATATGTCCGAGACTGTAGGCTGCACCGTTGGCGCAATCCAGAACAAGTTTAACCCCATTCAGGGTCATATCCTGCGGAAAGCTGTACTTAAGATAAACAATGTAGCGCCCGCGAGCATCTTCAATCTTGTAAGCACGGCCCACTTTTTCCGACTGGGGATAATCCCACTGGGTATCCTGCGAAAGGACCATATCAGCAATTTCGTCTTCAACCGCATCGGGAAGTTTGTAACCGCATGAATCGAAGAATTTAATCCCGTTATCCATAAACGGATTGTGAGAGGCGGAAATGACAATACCGAGATCCGCACGCATGTTGCGGGTCAGGAAGGACACTGCCGGGGTAGGCATGGGACCAACCTGAAAAACATCCATACCCATAGCGCAAAGCCCCGCAGTAAGTGCGGATTCGAACACATACCCGGAAAGGCGGGTATCTTTACCGATAATAACTTTATGACGCTGTTTTCCGTTCCTGAAGTAAGAACCTGCGGCAAGGCCCATACGCAGAGCAACCTCTGCGGTCATGGGAAAAATATTTACCTGGCCGCGCAGACCGTCAGTTCCGAACAAACGTTTATTCATCCATCTCTCCAAAAATATGCAGGCCGTTCAAAAAACTTACGGCTCCTGCCTCGATATAGTTACGGTTATTGCTTCAGGCTTTCTCTTTTTAACAGAGCACCCTTTGGGCAGGGTAACCTCATAAGGTACGACATTATCACCATCTTGAATTGTCGCGCTCAAATCTATTGAAGCAGTAATCTCATCTCTGAATCCTTTTTTCCTGAAGAAGGGTTTTGGACCTTCCACAAGCAGCCTGACGTAATTCTGGCTGGCCGCAAAGTCAATATCATCCGGGCTTAAAATGTAAAGAGGTACCTTGACCCACATTTTTCCTGAACGGACCGCAAAATCAAGAGAAACACTTACCAGCCCCGGATTAGATTCCACAGTCTCCGGTAATTGCAGGGGAAGTTCGCCGTGCCAGTTACCGGGAGAATCAGTATCAAGCATGATGGGCTGGGTTCTGACCTGAGCAATTTTTTTCAAAACAGAAGCAGGACCGCGCAAGGTTACTTCGTCAGGTTCGCTATACTTTTTCTTCAAAGTATAATCGCGATGCAAGTCCCCATCCCACGTAGGAATAACCCGGACCCGCTTTTTCACAAACATATCCATCACCAAATTGATATTGGAAGGATTAAGCTCCACAACCTCAAGCGCGCTGCCGAGTCCCAGATTTTCCGGTACTATATTGATCGGGTTGTTACCCACAACAAGATGTCCGGTATCAAGCGAATAAGCTATTTTCTTGGTGTCCAGATTACGGATCAACCCTTTAGGGCCACGCAAACGCACTGAGACCTTGCTAATCATGCCGTCACGAATGATCATTCCCTGCGGAGGATTAATAATCTCCAGCGGAAATTCTACCCATGTCTCAACCAGGTCTCGCCCGGTAACCAGATACCAGGTCAAAACTGACATCATGAGTGCTATGGCGGCTATTTTCCAGTGCTGTATTTTCATAAGCATCAAGTCAAAACGTTTTTCAAAACACGTTTAAGGCGGATAATATCAAGACTGGTGGTAAGTTTTCCACCAATAGCCGCAGACATGGTCCCTCTTTCCTCAGAAACAACAAGGGCAATAGCGTCGGTTTCCTCACTGATGCCCAAAGCAGCTCTATGCCGGGTTCCGATGGCACTCTGACGTGTTGAAACCTGTGCCAGAGGGAGAATACAGGAAGCTGCAACTATCTTATTTGAATTGATGACCACCGCCCCGTCATGCAACGGGGTATCCGGCCAAAAAATATTGATCAATAGCTGCTTGCTGACCTGACCATTAACTTCAACCCCTTTTTCAAGGATATCCCCCAAGGGAACGTTTTTCTGGATAACAAGCAATGCCCCGATCTTCTGACGGGCCATGGAATCCATAGCTGAACAGATTTCATCAATGACAGCTATTTCGAAATCCTTCTTACGCCATAAACGGCCTGCGCCCATCTGGGCCAGACCTTTACGGATGTCCCGCTGAAAAAGGACAATAATTACAAGAAAAATTGAACTCAGGAAGTTGGTCAGCAGCCAGTTAAGGGTATAAAGACCGAAAACATCGGAGATATAATAGACCAGTAGGACCAGCAGCAGCCCCCAGATAACGGCAGCCGCACGGGTACCACGCACCAGCAGAATGATGTAAAAATAGACAATCGCCACCAGACCGATGTCCAGCAGTTCTTTCCAGGAAATTTGAAAGCCCAGAAATTCAAACATCAATAATCTCCGCCGATCTCCTTCACTATTTTCAATGTCTGACTGGTCAGACCGACTTCATGCACCCGGTGGATAGGCACCCCACGGGCAGCAAGAACTGCTGTTGCGGCCTGAGTAGCATTCTGCCGCTCATCGGCTTCCAGTCCCAGAAGCTTACCCCAGAGAGACTTGTTGGAAAGCCCCATATAAATGGGAAACCCCAGTTCCATGAATCGGTCAATCCTGCGCAGGATTACGAGATTATGCTCAAGAGTCTTTCCAAAGCCTATGCCGGGATCAAGCACTATACGATTTTCAGGTAAACCCGACTTCACGAGTCTTTCAAGACTTTTTTCAAAAAATGTCAAAATATCTTCTATGACATTATCATAACTCGGCGACAATTGCATCTCTTCCGGTGTTCCCTGACTATGCATAAGTACATATCCGGGCTTAAGATCAGCCACAACATCAAGAAGAACCGGGTCCTGCGTAAAAGCTGAAACATCATTAACAATAGCAGCTCCGGCCTCAACTGAAACACGGGCGACTTCACTCTTCACCGTATCAATGGAAACAACATGATCGCGACTGAGTTCGCTGATGACCGGAACTACGCGGGCAAGCTCATCTTCAAGGGAGACCGGATCAGCAAAAGGCCTTGTACTCTCACCGCCCACATCGAGGATATCGGCCCCTTGAGCTGCGAGCAAACGGCCATGCTCTACGGCCTGCTGCGGATCATAATTTTTCCCCCCGTCATAAAATGAATCCGGGGTGACATTAACAATACCGGCAATAAAAAAGGGGGCAGGGCCTAACGCCCTGCCCCCCTTGACGGTCCATGAATAATTACGGGACATAAATCCTGAATCCTTATTCGGAACTCTTTTTATCTTCAGAAGCTTTAACTTCTTCAGCTTTCTCTTCTTTTACTTCAGCCTCATCAGATTCATTAGATTCTTCTGAGAGTTTGAATTCATCATCCTTTTCTTCCGGCTGCTCTTCAAAGGAGAAATCTCCCTTGTCTGCTTCCTCTTCTTTTTCAGATTCAGAAACAGGTGTGTAACCGGACTTGGCAGTAGAACCGTAAGCCCTTGCAGCCGTAGCAGGCTTCACCTGGGTAACAGTCTCAACCGGAGCAAGCTCGCCGCCTTCCATGAGGGTATCTATATCGTCACCACTAATGGTTTCACGATCCAGAAGAGCATCGGAAAGCAGATGCAGGGTGTCCTCATTTTCGCTGAGCAGTTTGTTGGCTGTTTCATAAGCAGTGTCGATGATCCTTCTGACCTCAGAGTCAATAAGGCGGGAGGTATCTTCACTGAAATCCTTATGCTGAACAAGCTCTTTACCGAGGAAAACCTGATCCTGACTTTCACCGAAAGTCATGGGACCGAGTTTCTCACTCATGCCCCACTGGCAGACCATGGAACGGGCCATTTTGGTAGCACGCTCAATATCGTTACTGGCCCCGGTGGTAACCTGATTAAGGATAATTTCTTCAGCCACACGTCCGCCGAGCAGCATAACAAGGGTATCTTCAAGATAACCTTTGTTATAGTTATGACGGTCATCCACGGGCAACTGCTGGGTTACACCCAAAGCGCGGCCACGAGGAATAATGGTAACTTTATGTACGGGGTCGCAATTCTCAAGCAGCTTGGCGATGAGAGCATGACCGGCCTCATGATAGGCTGTGGTCTTTTTCTCTTCATCAGTAAGAATCAGGCTGCGGCGTTCACGGCCCATGAGGACTTTGTCTTTGGCTTCTTCGAAATCAACCATCTTGACGTAGTCCTGATTATTCTTTGCAGCGTACAGAGCAGCCTCGTTAACGAGGTTTTCAAGGTCCGCACCGGAAAAACCGGGAGTACCGCGAGCGATAACATCAAGGTCGATTTCACCGGCAAGAGGTGTCTTGCGGGTATGAACCTTAAGGATATGCGCACGGCCCTGAACGTCAGGAGTAGGCACAACAACCTGTCTGTCGAAACGACCGGGACGCAGAAGCGCGGGGTCAAGGACATCAGGTCTATTGGTTGCGGCAATGAGGATAACACCTTCGTTGGACTCGAATCCGTCCATTTCAACCAGCAACTGGTTCAAGGTCTGTTCACGCTCATCATGCCCGCCGCCGAGGCCTGCGCCACGCTGACGGCCCACAGCATCAATTTCATCAATAAAAATCAGGCAGGGTGCGTTTTTCTTACCCTGTGCGAAAAGGTCACGCACACGGGAAGCACCGACACCGACAAACATTTCAACAAAGTCGGAACCGGAAATGGAAAAGAAAGGCACACCAGCTTCACCGGCTACAGCGCGGGCAAGCAGGGTTTTACCGGTACCGGGAGGGCCCACCAGCAGCACACCCTTGGGGATGCGTCCGCCGAGGCGGGTGAATTTTTTAGGCTCGCTGAGGAACTGCACAACCTCGGCAAGTTCATCTTTGGCTTCATCAACTCCGGCAACGTCCTCAAACGTTACGCGTGCGGTCTCTTCATTAATCATTCGCGCTTTGGAACGACCGAAGGACATGGCACCGCCCTTTCCTCCACCGCCGCCTTGCATCTGGCGCATGAAAAAGATCCAGACACCGACCAGAAGCAACATGGGGAACCATGATATGAACAATGTCATATACCATGGGGCCTCTTCTTCCGGTTCAGCCACAACTTCAATTTTGTTTTTGATCAGATTCTGAACAAGGGCCGGATCTTCAGGGTTGTAAGTGACAAAACGCTTGTCACCGACCATTACCCCGCTGATTTTCTGCCCCTGAATCTTAACTTGAAGGACCTCTCCTTCATCGACCCTGCTTAAAAAGTCGGTGTAGGAAAGTTTGAGCTGGGAAGTCTGCGGCTGGTTAAACAGATTGAACAATACAATCATCACCAACATGATGGTTACCCAGACCAAGAGATTCTTGGCAAAACTATTCAAAGTCTATCTCCTTGGATATGCGTCCGGACTGCCAAAGCCTGTCAATATGCGGCAAGCACCGGACTGTATTTACATTTTTTCTTCAGTATCAATCAGCTATTAATAAGACTAATTCGGGAAAAGGCAAGGCATATTCAAAAATATTATTAATGCTTGCCCTTTGTCTGCAAAATTGTTAGCCCTTTTTTCTTCGAAGCGGAAGTGTATCGTAACCGGTGTTGCGCCTGGACTTCAAATCCAGTGGACGGGTTAACCCTCGTCGGTAGGTTCGACTCCTATACACTTCCGCCATTTCTTTTTTAAAATATATCCCTCTTTCCTCATATCTCAAATGATAATCGCTCAGACGGCTTCATGGCAATAAGATAAAGGCCGGAACCCGAATAGCTATGCCATAGGTCCCGGCCTGATATTTAAATCATGCTGTGGATGTCTTTTATTTATTCAGCCAAGCCTTAAGTTCAGCAATCTGAGCATCCACGGATTCAGGTCCGGTGCTGCCGGGGGAAACCCTGCGTCTTACCGCTGCTTCGTAAGAAAGGACCTCAAAAACATCTTCTTCAATTTTATCTGAAAAAGTCTTGAGTTCTTCAAGAGTCATATCCTCAAGTCCCCTGCTCTCTGCTTCTGCCTTGGCAACAGCAGATCCGGTGATGTGGTGCGCTTCGCGGAAGGGAATGCCCTTGCCCACAAGATAATCTGCCAGCTCGGTGGCGTTGAGAAAGCCCTTCTTGAGAGCGGATTCCATATTTTCAGGATTGAAGCCCATGGCATCCATCATATCAGCCATGATAACCACTGAAGCATGCACAGTTTTGTCGCAATCAAAGAAAGGCTCTTTGTCTTCCTGCATGTCGCGGTTATAAGCCAGCGGAAGTCCTTTGCAGGTGGTCATCAGTGAAAAAAGATCACCGTAGACACGTCCGGTCTTACCGCGCATGAGTTCGCAAACGTCCGGGTTTTTCTTTTGAGGCATGATGGATGATCCGGTGGAAAATTCATCAGGCAGCTTGATAAAGCCGAAGCAGGGGTTGGCCCAGATGATCAGTTCTTCACAGATACGGCTCAAATGGGTCATCACCAGACTTCCGGCGAACATGGCTTCCATAACGAAATCACGGTCGGAAACAGCATCAAGGCTGTTACGGAAAGTATCTTCCATGCCGAGGTGTTTTGCGGAAGTTGCGGGCTTAAGCGGATAGGTGGTTCCGGCCAGAGCAGCAGCACCCAGCGGGCAGACATTTGCTCTTTTGATGCAATCAACTACCCTGCTGTGATCGCGTTTAAACATCCAAGCATAAGCCAGCATGTGATGGGCAAGACTGACAGGCTGCGCAGGCTGAAGATGGGTGTAACCGGGCAGCAGCACCTCCCTGTTCTCATCTGCTTTAGCTGTAAAAGATGCGATCAACTTTTCCAGCGCAGTCTTCCATGCTTCAAGGGAACGGAGTACGTGCAGACGAAAATCAGTTGCGACCTGATCGTTACGGCTGCGTCCGGTATGCAGTTTACCGCCCACAGCACCGACAATCTCGGTCAGCCTGCTTTCGATATTCATATGGAGATCTTCCATCTCCTTTTTCCATTCAAATTTACCGGATTCGATTTCTTCCAGCACCTGATCAAGACCTTTGACCAGAATCTCGGCCTCTTCTACGGTAAGCACGCCCTGCTCTGCCAGCATTTTGGCGTGAGCCTGAGAGCCGGAAATATCTTCGCGGTACAGGTTCTGGTCGTAGCTTACGGATTCAGTGTAATCTTCTACGGACTGTGCGGTCTTGGCAGCAAATCTGCCGCCCCATAATTTATTATCTGCCATTTTTTTGATCCTTGAATGCCTCCGGCGGCTGGGGAAGGGGAGAGAAAACTTTGCTAACGCCCAAAGATTTTCTCTCCCCTTCCCCAGACCCCATCCCCTCTCTTTCAAAGACGTTTTGATAGGGCTCCGCCGCTAGAGATATTTGTTGTTGCGAAATTTAATTTAACAAAGAAAAAGCCTGTCGTCAGCGATTGATCGAAACAGGCTAAAATATGAAATCCCGGACGAACTCTTGTCCGTCCGGGCAATTAAAGACATTGCTAATCTACGTCTTCGACGTCGCCTTCTTTGATCCATTCGGAGCCTGAAGAAGTCTTGCCTTTGAGACGCAGCCCCACCAGCTTGATGAAACCTTCGGCATCTTTCTGGTCGTATACTTCGTCTTCTTCGAAAGTAGCGAGATCTTCGCGATACAGGGAGTAAGGAGACTTACGGCCTTCGGGAATGACGTTACCCTTGTAGAGTTTCACACGAACAGTACCGGTGATGGTCTTCTGGGTTTCATCGATCATTGCCTGAAGAGCAACACGTTCGGGAGCATACCAGAATCCGTTGTAAAGCATTTCAGCGTACTTGGGAATCAGGCTGTCACGAAGGTGCATGACTTCACGGTCCATGCAAAGTCCTTCAAGGTCGCGATGAGCAACGTGCATGATGGTTCCGCCGGGAGTTTCGTACACACCGCGGGACTTCATGCCCACAAAACGGTTCTCAACCATATCCACACGACCTACACCATGCTTGCCGCCAAGTTCATTGAGCTTTTCAATGAGGGCTGCCGGAGAATATTTGGTGCCGTTAATTGCGATAGGATCACCTTTTTCAAAATCAATAGTGATGATTTCAGGCTCATCCGGTGCTTCCTCAATGGGACGGCAGTAACGGTAAGATTCAGGAGAAGGAGCATTCCAGGGATCTTCAAGCTCTGCACCTTCAAAACTTACGTGCAGCAGGTTGGCATCCATAGACCACGGCTTCTTACGGGTGTTGGGAATCTCAATATCATTCTCTTCTGCAAATCTCATAAGATCGGTACGGGACTTTAGATCCCATTCACGCCAGGGAGCGATATTCTTGAGCTTGGGGTTCATGCCCATTGCGCCCAGTTCAAAGCGGACCTGATCGTTACCTTTACCGGTTGCGCCGTGGGCAACAGCCTGTGCGCCTTCCATTTCAGCAATCTCAACCATTCTTTTGGCGATGAGAGGACGAGCAATGGAAGTTCCAAGCAGGTAACGACCTTCGTAGATCACACCGGCACGAAAAGCGGGAAAAATAAAATCACGGGCGAACTCTTCACGCAGGTCTTCAACATACGCTTTGGTTGCGCCGGTCTTAAGGGCTTTTTCATCAATACCGTCAAGTTCTTCACCCTGTCCGAGGTCGGCAGTAAGGGTGATAACTTCGCAGTTGTATTCCTTCTTGATCCATTTAAGGATGATTGAGGTATCCAGACCACCGGAATATGCCAATACCACTTTTTCAATTTTACTCATCTTATAAATCCTTTGCCTCCGGCGGCTTAAACCCTTTTGCAAAAGGGTTTAAGAATCCCAAAACCTTTTATTAAGGCTTCGCCGCTGTCAGCGCTAAATTGTCTTTTATTTAATAAATATTATTCAATAGTATGCATGTGCGGAACTGCCTGTGCAGGTCCGAGCAGTTTTTCAACAGCATCAAAATCCACTTCGAAACCGTTTACAGACCATTCAAGGATGGCTTTCTGCATGTGCAGTCTGTTTTCAGCCTGATCAAAAATGATTGATCTGGGGCCGTCCAGAACTTCAGCAGTAACTTCTTCGCCACGGTGTGCGGGCAGGCAATGCATGACCTTGCAGTCAGGATCAGCATTTTCAAGAAGCTTATCATTTACCTGATAGGCTGCAAAAGCCATTTCACGCTTCTTCTGCTCTTCTTCCTGTCCCATGGAAGCGAAAACGTCAGTGTTCACGTAATGAGCACCTTTAACTGCTTCGGCAGGATCGTAGCTGAGGTTGATCTTCGCACCCATGGCAAGTGCACGGGAAAGAATGTCATGATCCGGCTCATATCCTTTGGGGAAAGCCAGGGTCAGATAGAAGGGAAAATAAATAGCGGCATTGATCCATGAATGGGCCATGTTATTGCCGTCGCCGACCCATGCAACGTGTACATTCGCAAGATCAGGAGTTCTTTCATAGATGGTCAGCATATCGCTTAAGACCTGACAGGGATGATACCTGTCTGTCAGGGCGTTAATGACCGGCACAGAACTGTTCTCAGCAAGGGTGCGAACCTTCTGCTGCCCGAACGTACGGACAACAATGGCATCTGCGTAGCGGGAAAGAACCTGTGCGGTATCTTCCAGCGGTTCACTTCTGCCGAGCTGCGATTCCGCCGGAGTCATGAAAATTGAATGACCGCCGAGCTGCTCAATGGCAACGTCAAAAGAAACCCGTGTACGGGTGGAAGCTTTTTCAAAAACCATAATAACGGTCTTCCCTTCAAGGGCGTTATTCCTGATTTTATTATCCTTAAGTTCTTTTGCGCGCAGCAGGAGCTGACCGAGTTCTGAACGGGGAACATCATTAATTTTAAGGAGATGTCTGATCATCGTAAAACTCCAGATATATTTGAGGTGAGCCTTAACTGACAATAAAAAATAGCAATCGGGAATTATTGCCTATAAGCCCCGCCATTGTAAACCATAAATACATGGTCTTTATTCAAAAAAAGGACAAAAAACGGGATTTTCTCTAGAACAGCACATGGACAGCCCCGGACGGGACCGTGCTGCAAGGAACCGGGTTGGCTTTTTAACTATTGCCAACCCAAAATTCGCTGTCGGAAAACAGGCGCAACAGATTCAACAGCAGAGTCGGTAAGTGAATACATTTCAGGACCGTGATCATACCCGGCAAGGTGCAGCATTGCATGCGCAAGCAGTCTTACGGTATGCTCTTCCGGCTGCTGGCCGTAGAGTCGGGTTTCACGGACAAGGGTATCCACAGACAAAACTATCTCTCCTAAAAAGCTGTTCTCTTCCAGATCGGGAGTCTCAGAAAAAGGAAAGCTGAGCACATTAGTCGGGCCGACACAGCCCAGAAATTCTTCATTAACCTCAGCAATGGCGGCATCATTGACTATTTTGAGATCAAAGTCAAAGCCTGCCGCTCCCAGAACCTCAAGCAGCATGTCAGCCATGCAGAGCAACTCCCTCTTTGTCAGAGGAAAATTCGCATCAGGCGTACATTCTATGCTCAGGTTCACCCCCACTACTTACCGCCCCGGCACTCATAAGAATCGTAAGCCTTGACAATCCGGGCCACCAGCGGATGGCGGATAACATCGGAATCTTCAAATTTTATAAAGCTTATACCCCGCACATCACGCAAAATATTAACGGCTTCCACCAGCCCGGAAGGATCACGGTTAGGCAGGTCAATCTGGGTGATATCCCCGGTAACAACAGCTTTGGAGCCGAAACCGAGACGGGTGATGAACATCTTCATCTGCTCAGGCGTAGTGTTCTGCGCCTCATCGAGAATGACAAAGGCATTGGAAAGCGTCCGTCCGCGCATGAAGGCCAGCGGCGCAATCTCAATAATATTTTCCTCAATCATATCCTGCACCTTGCCCATATCAAGCATATCGTACAGGGCGTCGTAGAGAGGGCGCATATAAGGATTGACTTTATCCACCAGATCACCGGGCAGAAAACCGAGTTTTTCTCCGGCCTCAACAGCAGGACGGGTCAGGATAATCCTGTTAACTTCCTTACGCTGCAAGGCATAAACCGCCATGGCAACAGCAAGATAAGTCTTACCGGTTCCGGCAGGACCAACCGAGAAAACCATATCATTCTCGCGAATGGCGGAAAAATAAGCCCGCTGGGTCAAAGTACGTGGAGTAAGGGTTTTCTTGGGAGAAACAGCAAAAAGCTCATCCCGGAAAATTTTGATCAGGTCGGCCTGCGGATCACGGCAGAGAATGCGGTAAGCGGCCTCCACATCCTGCGGAAAAACCTCTTTACCGGACTTAAGCAGCTTATAGAGCTGAGTAAATGCTTTCGCCACCGGATCGATAAGCTCTTCATTCTCAGATATAAGTTGCAGGGAATTACCCCTGCTCTCTATCCTGACACCGGATTGGCGTGAAATAAGATCAAGATTTGCATTCTGGGCACCGAACAGTACGCTGGCCAGTCCCACATTATCAAACTCAAGCTTAACACGAAACTTTTCTTTATCTGCCATTAATTATTTCCCGTTCTTTTTTGGAAGATGGAATACGGCAGGATGAGCGAAGTTGCAACTAATTAAAACGAATTGAAAATTATGATCCAAGAAGGTCATCCACAGCAGCAAGTATAGCCTTGGCATCAAAAGGTTTAGTAAAAGTGTATTTAACTCCGAACATTTTAATCCAATCAAGCGAATCATAGTTTGCAGAGGAACTGCCGCCGGACACTGCGATAATTTTTACATCCGGGTTTTCTTTCATTAATTCCCTGACAGTCTGCACACCCTCTTTTTCCGGCATGAAAATATCTGTGATAACCAAATCGATCAGATTACGGTCGTACCCCTTTACAGCCTTAACTCCATCCTCGGCTTCCGTAACAAGGTGCCCTTCTTTCTCAAGCATTGCTTTAAGAACCTGACGTGAAATTGGATCATCATCTACGACGAGAATCCGGGGCATAAAAATCTCCTTAACTTCCCAAAATAATTACTCAGACAATGGACCGACAATTGGCATTATTCTCAATACGCAACTGTCACGCTAGGAATTAACTTCTAAAAAAAATATTTTCAAGCCTTTAAGGAAAAAAACTTAATAACGCGATTTGCGGCTGCCCTTAAAAATCTCGTATTCCAACAACCTGCATTCAATTTTGGCATTATAAAAAATCAAACGCTTGGAAGCTTTAAGGCCTATAAATTTTGCCAATTCAAGATTTCCGGTAAAGACCAAACCCTTGTAGCCCTGACATTTATTTTTCAAAAAATCACCGATTGCAGAGTATATTTTTTCCAGCTTAGTCCGACTACCGAGACGCTCTCCGTATTCAGGGTTCATCATGACCACCCCGCTCCCGTCAGGAACTTGCGTATCCCGGAAATCACAAACATCAAATTCAATGTGATGCTCAACCCCGGCAGCACGGGCGTTCTTTTTGGCAGCTTCAACAGCTTCCGGATCGAGATCTGTAGCTATGATCTTTCCTTCAAAAGAATCACGTTCCCTGTCCTCTGCATCAATACAGAGATTATCCCAATATTCAGGATTGTATCCGGGAAGCTTCATAAAAGAATAATATTCACGCATAAGTCCCGGCGCACCATTAAGCGCAACCAATGCAGCTTCAATGGCAAGTGTACCGCTACCGCACATGGGGGAAACAAAATTACCACGCCCGTACCACTGCGCAGCTCTGATCAACGTTGCTGCCAGAGTTTCCTGCAAAGGAGCCTTATGCGGGAATTTACGATAACCGCGACGAGAAAGAGGCACGCCGGAAGTATCGAGGTAAACTGTACATTCATCATCTTTCCAATGTAGAAACACGACAATGCCGGACATCTCAGGACCGGAAGAAGGACGACGTCCGCACTTTTCACGGATACGGTCAACAATGGCATCCTTAACCTTCACATTGGCAAAACGGGAATCATTAACTGTCTCGGTACGAACAGATGAAGTCACGGTCAAATAGTCATCCGGTCCAAGAATATTTTCCCAGACCATATCCTTAACCTGATTATACATCTCGTCCGGGGTGTCGGCTTTGAATTTTTTCAGCTGATACATTACCCGGTGCCCGCAGCGGACCCAAAGATTGAGGCGCATGCAATCGTTAAGGGATGCTTTGGTTTCCACTCCGGCATATAGCTCAGCCCGGATTTTGAATCCCAGCCGCCCCATCTCTTCAGCAAGATATGGGCTGAAGCCCTTGGGACAAGTAACCAGCACAACACTTTTACGTTCGAAATCCATCATATCAACCTCACCGGGCAATCGACTGCCCCGAAATATATTTTATGCAGACAAGTAGAATTCAGCCTACACTCTTTGATTCAATAAAAAAAGGCCCTGCCATAGAGCGGGCAGAGCCTTATATACATATAATTTATAAACAACAACCCTATTTCTTAAGGGCTGCCTCCATTTCATTAAAATCAGCCAGAATCTGCTCATCTTTCTGAGGGGCAAACATATTCACAACCATAATGGTCAGGAAGTTAGCCACAAAACCAGGGACGATTTCGTACATGGTTGCGCCAAGTCCGGCATCTTTCCAGAAAATAAGCACCAGAGTACCAACAACCATACCGAAAAGTGCGGAAATCCAAGTTGTTTTTCTACTGAACAGAGAAAACAGGATGACCGGACCAAACGCAGCACCGAATCCGCCCCAAGCATAGGAAACAAGTCCAAGAACAGTGTTGCCCGGAGTCAGGGCCATGCTCATGGCAATGATGGAAATAACCAGAACACAAAGGCGACCAACGAGCATAAGCTCTTTTTCAGAAGCTTCACGGCGCAGAATCTTTTTATAAAAGTCCTCAGTCAGTGCGGAAGAGGAAACCAGCAGCTGAGAATCGATGGTGGACATGATCGCAGAAAGAATCGCCGCCAGCAACACGCCGCCAACCCAAGGGTTAAATAGCTTGGAAATCATGTAAATGAATACTTTTTCCTGCTCACCGCCATGAAGACCGTCAAACATGGGAATTGCAACCATACCAACAACAACCGCCCCGGCAAGAGAGATAATTACCCAGATAAGGGCAACCGCTGTGGCTTTAGGAAGTTCTTTAATGGAACTGATACCCATAAAACGGGTCAGGATATGCGGCTGACCGAAATAACCAAGCCCCCAGGCCATGGTAGAAATTATAGCAACTATGGAAAGAGGAACTCCGGCCCCGTTATGGAAAAGACTGGTGGAAATGTGCTTAGCTGCCATCTCCGCCTCGATTACGGATATTCCGCCATTATCGATTGTTCCCAAAATAGGCACAAGAACAATGGCGAAGAACATCAATCCGCCCTGAAAAAAGTCAGTCCAACAGACAGCCATGAATCCACCCAAGAAAGTATAGGAAACAATAACCACCGCCCCGGTAATTACGGCCACGGAATAATCAATATTGAACATAGATTCAAAAAGCTTACCCGCCGCCACCAGACCGGACGAAGAATAAATAGTAAAAAACATCAGGATAATAACAGCTGAACCTACACGCAGCAGGCTGGTCGGATCTTTAAACCGTTTTTCAAAAAAGGATGAAATTGTGAGGGTGTCAGTCATCTGGGTGTAGACGCGCAGACGGGCGGAAACAAAAATCCAGTTCAAGGCAGTACCGAGAAAAAGACCTATTGCGATCCATGCCTCGGTCATACCGCCGAGATAAACCGCGCCGGGCAGCCCCATAAGCAGCCAACCGGACATATCACTGGCCTGTGCGGAAAGAGCGGTAACCCAGCCGCCGAGTCCGCGCCCGCCAAGGATATAGCCTTCAATATTAGAAGTACGTTTGTAAAAATACCACCCCACCGCCAGCAGGAAGACCAGATAAACACCAAAAGTAAGTAAAGTCTCAGTTTGAATCACAATAAATCCTTTTTGAACAAGTAAAGAAAACAAAAACAACCTAAAACGTAAAAAGGGGATACTATTTAACCACCATGAGACTTATGTACAAGGTATTTTTTTTCAGCGCATATTGTACGGCGATCTAATCATTACGCATTAAATTATTCAGTTTTTCATTCAAAAAGTTCATTATTTTCATTAGCAGCAATTAATGAACGAAGATTTAAACCATACCGTTTTCCTCATAGGCACTATTAAGCCTCCCCGCCTATTTGAGGCATACAACTTGACAGTATCTGCCAGTTGAAACAAAAAGAACCCACTACTAAATCAGCCCAAAAAAGAGGTTCCCCTTGCCCACATTAGTAATTGCAGGCATCGCCCTGCTGACCATCATCGGAATATCATTTTACGCCAAAAAGAAAGGCCATAGCGGACTCGGCGTCTTCTTTCTGCTTTACTGCATCATCTCAATCATAGTTTATATTGTTACCCTGCCGGAAGGGAAACCATTCATGCTGGTGGATATCCTCGGTCAAATCGGTGTAATGGTCACTTCCATCGGCATAATCATTGCCCACGCCAAAGGGGCCAAAAAATTTCTCTACGCCCTGCCCGGCCTCATAATTCTCGGGATATCCCTTTCCATTCACATAAATAAAATTGCGCCCCCGGACCAGAATGGGACCGCAGCCAACCAGACCGTCATAGAACAATCGAACCAGACCAAAGAATAAATCAAAGCCCCTGCCTTGAATCATCAAGGCAGGGGCTAATTTTACACAAAACACCCGCTGCGAAATCTCTATAAAAACCACCTATAATTCAGCAGTTACAAATCGTTACAGCACCTTTAGAACGTCTTACATCTGGCACTGTCTCAATAACCTGAAATATCTCCACCACTAAACCAGACTACTGAACCACCCGCTGTTCTGGATTCAATTTATCAATCACATCGTAAATCATTTCCGCAAACTTACGCAGCTTTGCACCATACTCTTCATTTTCTGCAACTTCAGCGTCCTGCTCGGCAAGCGTTGCCACTGCCTGCAATTGAATAGCCCCCTGAGTCGGAGTCATCTGTCCGGCCTTCATTTCACCTGAAATATATTGCACCTGATCTGCATATTTTTTTAAATTATTCATACACCTATCGATACATAAGCTACGGCAAAATTCAAGCCTAAAGCTGTATATACCCCCGAATGCGAACTAGCCTCCATATTGGATACTCAATGAAGCACCCTCCGGCAATTTATCCGTCAACGCTTCCATAAGTTCACTTACAGTCAGTTCTCGCTGTTGCTCACAAGTGATCCGCTTCTCTATCTCCACATAAGTTAAAGCACCGGACGGTTCATCGGATAGAACCCGATACTTCGGCCCTGTCCCGGTACGTATCCAATTAGGATCAACTCCGGCAGTCTCAAGGGCCTTGAGGAACCAGTCTGCGGGAATAGAGTTCCTGCGCTTTGCATCGGAAATGGAAGACTGCCTGATCCCCAAAGCCTCAGCGAGTTTGACCTGCGTAACCTTGCCATCATATACAAGCACATCACCCAACCGGGATAACGCCCCGCTAAAATCAAATACATCAGTCATAAAAGTCTCTCCTGAAAAACAATCAGCACCAAAGCCTTACCAAGACTTGTGCTTATCTGTTTTTTAAAATAACTTTTACCCTGTTTTACAAACTTACAAACACAAAACTAGGTAAAAAGTTTTCTTTGTCGCCTTGTTTTGATTTATAGACAAACTTTTTACCTAATTCAAGAACTATTTTATAAAAAAAGTGATACACTTCCCATGTCCGATATTGTTGAAAGATTCCTGAGCATAAAAAATCTGGTGGGCATCAAGCGCAACGAATTCTGCAAAAGGGTCGGGGTCTCGGCCACAACCCACGATAATTACCAGAAAGGCAAAGGCACACCCAAGGCCCCGTTTCTTTGTAAAGTCTGTGAAGAATTCTGCATCAACGGGCACTGGCTGCTCACAGGGGAAGGCGAAGTCTTCATGGATGAATCCACGACACCTCCGCGTCCTGCTGATCCTAACCTGCTGAACACCGGCGAAAACATAAACCTGATCGGCCTTGCCCAATGCGGGATCGACGGCTGGTCCCAGACCATGCCTATCGCCATCAACAGTTCAGTGCCGGAGTTCCACAAGGATTACATAGCCGCACTGACCATTGGGGACTCCATGGTCCCGGCTGGAATACTGCCCGGAAATATCGTCTATTGCGATCCACGCCTCCAACCTTCCATCGGAGAACCTGTTTTTGTCATGCGGAGGGACGCCCAGCAGGAAGAATCAGCCGGAGTAAAAATCTACAACGGCCAGGATGAAAAATGGATATACTTGCAGGGATGGCTGAACAAACAAGGAGAAAAGCCGCAGACAGAATTTTGTATTCAGCAGCTTGTCAGCGAGATCAGTTTGATTGCGCCGGTTGTTATGATTCGGCGGAGGGTATGAGATGTACAAAAAATACCATGTCAGCACTCCCGGGTTTAATCTGGTAGAATACCAGTGAACGTGAAACTCACAAGGAGGGCTGACATGGCTAAGCTAACAATATCATCAATTGGCAGGTTTGTGGAAGGCTTTCAGGGGCAACGTTTTTCCGTAGGTATCGACGTCCATAAGCGCAGTTTTAGTGTGGCTTTGCTTAGACCAGACGGAATGGTTAAAAGCTGGACAACTCCCGCCGACGTGGAAGCCATAACCAATAGACTTGCTTCACTTCCGATATACATTTCTGCTGTGTGCTATGAGGCCGGACCGACAGGTTTTGGTCTAGCACGTAGCCTGCGTTCTGCAGGTATCAAAGTCATTGTTGCCGCTCCGAGCCGTATTCCCCGTCCTGTTGCTGCTACCAACAAAACTGACAGTCTCGACTGCATAAAGCTTACAGAGCTTGCAGCATCAAAATTGGTTCGATCAATCGCTATTCCTACTGAAAAGGAAGAAGCATTCCGTGCTTTATCGAGAAGACGCCACCAGATCACAGATTCATTGCGCCGAGTTAAGCAGCGCATCAGATCTTTGTTTTTGGCATTAGGCATCGCTGAACCGGCGGGCATAGATAGCTGGAGTAAATCAGCAATTTCTGCTCTTGAACATCAATCGCTTCCGGCAGGAGCAGCCGAAACTCGCGACAGCCTTCTTTCAGAATTAAGATATCTCATTCTTGCTCAAAAAGAGGTTGATACTAAACTTGAACGACTAACTCTGGAACAAGACGAAGCAAAACGCATTGCTGCAATGAGGTCCGTTCCTGGAGTCGGAAGAGTCGTAGCAACAACTTTTGCGGCAGAAATCTATAATCCTAAACGTTTCAACCACAGCAAAGAAATCACATCTTATCTAGGACTTGCTCCTGTAATCAGGCAAAGCGGAGGCAGTAAGGGCAGAGCAACTCTTCGCCCAGTTGGTCAACGAAGACTTCGGAGTTTGCTTATCGAAGCTGCGTGGATGTGGAAACAAAGAGATGGATGGGCGCGTGAATTTTACAACAGAATTTTGGGTAAGCATGGAGTGCCACAGAAGGCTATTGCTGCGCTTGCTCGAAAACTTGCTGCTTTGCTCTGGAAACTAAGTCTTCCAGCTGAAACAGCATAATGGGTCGCGGGCTGCCTTTGGTTGCATCGACAACGGACAAAAAATGGCGATCCTAAATTGATTTGGTACCGAATCGGTACTTGGTGCCGCTGAGCACGAATAAGAAAAGGAGTATCAATAACTTACGCCGCTAGGTGAGGGTGTGCTACGGCCTATGAAAACTTAGAATTAGAACTGGCGGAGTGCTTGACAACGTGCCGCATAAGAAAGCCAGCCCCAAATGAGGCTGGCTTTTACAATTCATATTTATAAGAATACTTATTTCTTCTTGATAAGAGTGTCTTCCAAGAGAATCATATCGATCTCTGAATTACGGAAAACGTAAAGAGCGTCATCAGGAGAGCAAACAATGGGGGAACCGTGCAGGTTGAAAGAAGTATTCAACACACCGCCAACACCGGTCTTACTTCTGAATGCGCTGAGCAGTTCATGGTATTTTGCGTTCTTGCTCTCCTCAACCAACTGCGGACGCAAAGTTTTATCAGAGGGGTGCATGGTTGCGGAAAGCTCATCCTGCCCTTTCTTGGTGGATTCAAATCCGACAGACATATGGGGGGCTTTGATCTTTTTAGGGTTCTCAATGTACTCGTCTGCGTATTCATTCAAAATAGAAGGTGCAAACGGCATCCAGAAATCCCTGTTTTTAATCTTGTGATTGATCTTATCAACCATCACGCTTCCGCCTCTGGGGTCTGCAATGAGAGAACGGTTACCAAGTGAACGCTGTCCGAACTCCATACGCCCGGCAAGTCTGCCGATAACCTGACCGTTAGCCAAATATTCAGCTACGGTATCAGCATCAACATTATATTCAACTTCGTATTCTTTATCCAAACCGTTAGCTGCAACCCACTTCTCAACTTCTTCGTTGCTGAACTCAGGTCCCAGATACATGGAATGAGGCTTAATGGTTTCGGCAGAAAGATCTTTCTCTGCGCAGTGCTTTTCCATCACATGATAGCAGACACCGAGAGACAGGGATTCGTCACTGCCACTACCGCAGACAAACATGTCATCAACTTCGTCCATGCCATGCATGAGCATATTGGTCTTAACGTTCATGGCAATACCACCGGAAAATACAATTCTCTTGATTCCAGTGTGCTCAACCGCGTTTCTAACCCATTCAGTGATAATTTCTTCAGTGTACTTTTGCAAACCTCCGGCAATACCGTCAAAACGGTAGCCTTCAAGCTTATCTTTGAAATAGTAATACATGTCTTTAGGTTCTTCTTTCCAAGCGAAATTCAAACCATCAACGTACATAGTCTCTTTAAATACTTCGTAGGGCCCCTTGAGGACAGGATCTTTAGCGTAAGGAGCCATTCCCATCACCTTGTACTCATGCTCATTGGGCTTCATACCGAGAAGCAAAGTAATGTAGCGATACAGACGGGCAAGCTTGAATTCTGAATCAGCAACTTTATGAATCCGTTTGATTTCCCCACCTTCAGCAATGCTGATAGTTGCGCTATTGCCATCACCATATGCATCCGCAGTCAGGACGAGAGTCTTTTCATCTCTAAAAGGACTGCCCCAGTATGCATATGCAGCATGACAGGTGTGATGATCAACATAAACAATCTTTTCTTTCTCAATACCCAAAAATTTGCACAGTTCAGTCTCAATGGACTCTTTCAGCTTAGGCCAGATTTCCTCGCTGTAATAAACATTTTTTTCGGAAAGAAGCTCTTCAAAATTATAAGGAAACTGGTCTGTATCAATTTTCTCTTTAAAAACATCGATCCAGGAAACATCTTTGTTTTCATATAATCTTGGTTTCCAATACTCGCGCTGGGCCTTGATATGGTCAGCAATTGAAAAAGTAGAATAAGCGCGAACAACCCAAGGACCAAAAGCAAGACTGGAACCGGCAAATGCAACACGGTCGAGTTCGGCCCCGGAAATACCAGCCTTTTTCAAACAATAGTCAATTGCTGTCAGGGGAAAACGCTCATCATTTTTCAGACGGGAAAATCTTTCTTCAGATACAGCTGCGACAATTTCGCCATCTACCATAAGAGCAACAGTTGACTGTTCCCCTACGCTAAGTCCCAAAACTTTCATATAACCATCCTAATTTATTTTTCACTCAACCACACGGTACAATGCCTGTCTTTTAAGGCAATTAATCACCGGATTCCAAATAGTAAACCTAAACAAAAAGCACAGAAAAAAACCTATACTTTAATATAAAAAACTTCGTGTCACATTTTCCGAACAAAATTGCATCAAACCCGCGGCGAACATTCCACGACGATCTCAACAAAAGAGAAAACACACGTTTATTTAATAAAAACAAGCACATATCATAACAGTCATTTCAAATCCTGAAGAATATAGCCGAGGCGTGCACTAGCGTCAATAACCTTAAAAAGAGACGATCACAACCCCACAAAAACACCCCCTTACACGGACCATGCGGTAGTCCTAGTAAGGGGGTGTTTATATTACAGTTGGTGCGAAAGGAGAGACTCGAACTCTCACGGGGTTAACCGCTAGATCCTAAATCTAGTGCGTCTACCAATTCCGCCACTCTCGCAACCAAATATTATGGGCTATTTATTGGGCATTGCTCCTTATGGATTAAACCAAACAAGGGCACTGTCCCGTGCAGCCGTTGCGTTAATATAAGCAGTGTCACAGCTTGTCAACAAAAATCGTTTAAAAATCTATATAAACGGTAACTTCGATCAGCCGGACATTGCAGCAAGCAGCTTTTCAAGCTTTGCTTCCAAATCTTCAAAGTCATTTGCCAGCAAGCGCAGACACGGCTCTACCCCTTTTGCCCCGGAATCACAGACAACATCAATCATGTCAGGATCGGGATGCTCAGACATGGCTTTGCAGGTGCCCCACTCAAGGGTATTTTCCTCGGTACCCGGAACCTCGCCCGGTTCGTCAGCACGATCAAACCACGCTTCTACAAATCCGCATTCCGCAACCGACGCCATTATCCGTTCATTAAGCCGTAAACCAGCTGCACAGCCGACTTCCGGATTGGATTTTCTAGCGCAGAGCAGCACCTTGGCAATATGAGTGGAAGCTCCGAATTCAGGATGTCCGCAAACCATGACCTCACCCTTACGGGTACAAGAAACCCTTCCGCTGAAGGCTGCCACATCATCAATGTCTCCGGCATATGGCAGGGCCGCAGCAACATTCATACGAACTTCAGGGATTAACTCATTCAGTCCGGCCATGCATTCAAGACGCAACCCGAACTCATGCAAATCAGCTAAAATACCCTGTTTCATCTGTTCAAGAAGCATGGGCGCAAGATGGTTGGGAGGCCCGCTGCCCTCACCGAGGTCAAACCCGGCACGCAGAGCCAAATTCAAATACTCCTGCGCCTTGCGCACAGCCGTAACCATATCATAACCTTTCGCCAACCCTGAAGCAATGGTGGCGGACAGAGTACAACCTGTTCCATGGCTATTCTTGGTCTTCACTCTTTGCTGCATAAGCGGAATGGGCTGCTGTCCTTTGATGCCCAGCCAATCAGTTGCAGCTACGGAATCAAAATGACCGCCTTTTACGAGTACGGCTTTAGGCCCCATCTCCAGCAAAATTTCAATAGCCTTGAAAATATCATCGCGGCTTTTGATCTCCATATCGGTAAAAAGCTCGGCTTCCGGCACGTTAGGAGTCAGCAAATCTGCCAGCGGAAAAATTTCCTTCATAGCCTGCACTGCATCATCCTTGAGCAACTTGGCTCCACTGGTTGCCACACAAACGGGATCAATTACCAGCGGAATATCCTTGTCTTTCAAGCTTTCACCAACCGCTCTAATGATAGGGGCAGAAAAAAGCATTCCGGTTTTAGCGGCCCGGACATTAATATCTTTACAAACCGTTTCTATCTGGAGGGCTACAAACTCAGGAGAAACAGCCTCAATCCCGGCTACCCCGGTTGTATTCTGGGCGGTAAGTGCGGTGATGGCACTGGCCCCATAACATCCGGCCATGGAAATAGCTTTAAGATCGGCCTGAATTCCAGCCCCTCCACCGGAATCAGAACCTGCAATAGTCAAAACGCATGGAAGCGGTTTCATCATGCCTCCTTGGGCAATTATTTATTTTTAATTGATGAATTTTACCCATGGGTATGCTCCGGGTCAACATCTGCCATATTTATAATTGAATTCAGCATACAATCTGGACAGAAATTTCCGGCTATGCTTTATTTAATATGTTACTAATTTAAAAAGATCTCACTCTCTTAAATACCTGCAAGGCAAATTATGAAAATATCGCTTTTAGATGATTGTTCTTCCAAAGCCATAAAAGAAAAACTGTCAGGTCTGCTGCTCAAAGATCTGGTGGAACTGGATGAACTGCAAAACATGCTCGATGCCAGCTATACTGCCACTGGAATGCCTTCAGGGATAATCGATGCATTTACCGGAGAAGTATACGCAGGTGCGGGGTGGCAGAAGATATGTGTCAATTTTCATAGGGTCCATCCTGAGACCTGTGCAAAATGCGTTGCCAATGACACTGCCATTACCGACAAAATTAAAACAGGGCATCATCACGGTTACAAATGTTCCAACGGCATCTGGGATATCGGTGTGCCCATCATGTGCATGGAGCAGCACATTGCAACATTTTTCCTGGGTCAGTTTTTTTATGAAGACGAAGAACCTGACCGCCATTTTTTTATCAATCAGGCCGAACAATACGGCTTTGGCCAAAAAGAATATCTTGCCGCTCTTGATGAAGTCCCCAGATTTGATCGTGAACGTGTTGAGCAAATCCTAAAACACAACATAGCTCTTTCGGCTTTCCTTTCGGACTCCGCATCCAAAAGCATGCGCAATTTTTATGAAATTGAACAACGCCGTGAGGCTGAAGCTGAAATAAAAAGCCTACGTAACTACCTTGCCAATATCATCGACTCCATGCCTTCAATCCTGATCGGGGTTGACCCGGACGGTCAAATAACCCAGTGGAATAAAGAAGCGGAATCCGTTTCCGGCATAGGACAGGACAAAGCGATCGGAACTCAACTGCAAGACTCCATGCCCACTCTTGGGTCAGAAATGGACCGTATCCGCACAGCCATAACCACCCGCCGTAAACAGGCATATATCAACAGACCAAATCCTGAAGACAACAAAACAGCCTGCGAAGATATTACGATCTACCCACTTATTGCCAACGGAGTGCGCGGGGCGGTCATCCGTATTGATGATGTTACAGACCGGGTAAACCTAGAGCGTATGATGCTGCAATCTGAAAAAATGATGTCAGTGGGCGGACTCGCAGCGGGCATGGCCCATGAAATAAACAACCCCCTTTCCGGCATAATGGGGCATGCAACAAACATAAGAAAACGTATTTACCATGATATAAACAAGAATATCTCCACAGCTGAAGATTGCGACCTCTCCCTTGAAAATATGCGCAATTACCTGAACGAAAGAGGAATTCCCCGCATGCTTGACGGAATCAGCGAAGCCGGAGAACGGGCCGCCACAATCGTCCGCAACATGCTCGCCTTCAGCCGTAAAAGTGAACAGAATTTCACCCCGCAAAACTTGCCGCAACTACTGGACAGGACCATAGAGCTTGCTTCCAGCGATTACGATCTGAAAAAGGAATTTGACTTTAAACAAATTGAAATAGAACGGGAATACGACGAGAACCTGCCCACCGTGCTCTGCGAAGGAAATGAAATTCAACAGGTTTTTCTGAATATTCTGAGAAATGGAGCTGAAGCCATGGCTGAGATGCAAAAAGCTTCACGCTTTACCTGCAAAGTGTACAAAGAAGAGAATAGAGCTGTAGTGGAAATAGCCGACAACGGTCCAGGCATGCCCGAAGATGTGCGCAAACGTATTTTTGAACCATTCTTTACAACCAAGGAAGTGGGAAAAGGAACCGGATTGGGCCTGTCTGTATCTTATTTCATTGTCAGCGACCAACACAATGGTTTTATGGATGTTAAGTCCATTCCGGGTGAATGGACCAAATTCATCATCAAGCTGCCCTTTAAATAAAGCATATAGTTCCTTGCCAGCCGCGGGGTTCAGCTATATGTATGCGCCATGACAAAAAGCATCATCGCCAAAAAGCGGCCCCAGCCTAAGTTCCTGCCCATGACCAAAAAGGAAATGGATAAACTAGGTTGGGACAGACCGGACATTATTCTTGTTTCCGGCGACAGTTATATCGACCACCCCAGCTTCGGAATCCCCCTGCTGGGGAGAGTCCTTTCCGCACACGGATTCAAAGTGGCAATAGCCTGCCAGCCGGACTGGAACGACCCCAAACCGCTTGAAGAGCTGGGACGACCCCGCCTTTATGCCGGAGTCTCTGCCGGGGCACTTGATTCCATGGTCGCCCACTACACATCTTTCCGCAAAAAAAGAAGCGATGATGCCTACACTCCCGGAGGCAAAGCCGGAGCACGTCCCAACAGGGCCTGTATCATCTATACAAACCTGATCAAAAAGGCCTTTAAAGGACTCCCGGTTATCATCGGGGGAATTGAAGCATCCCTGCGCCGCATTTCCCATTATGATTTCTGGACCGATAAGATCCGCAAACCCATTCTCATGGACAGCAAGGCCGACCTGCTGGTTTACGGCATGGGTGAACGGGCCATGCTTGAAGCGGCATTCCGCCTTTCTAAAGCAGAAGAGCAATCTTCTTCTGTATTGAAAGGCATTCCCGGCACAGCTTTCATGGGTGGCCCCGATGATATTGAAACCGAGGCGGAGAGAATCGAACTCCCATCCCATCAGGAAATTGTTGACGACTCAAAACAATTGATGAAAGCAACATTGGCCCTTGAAGAGCAGGTCCATTTTGGAGATTCATGGGCAATCCAGCCGGTTGATAAACGCCATGTGGTGCTGACTCCTCCTTCTACATACCTTTCCACCGAGGAACTGGACTGGCTTTACAGCCTGCCTTATGCCCGGTTGCCCCATCCTATCTACAAAAACAAAGGACGAATTCCGGCAGCTGATATGATTGAATTCAGCGTCACTTCCCACCGGGGTTGCGGCGGGGGCTGCTCCTTTTGTTCCATCGCCATGCATCAGGGTAGGCACATCCGCTCACGAAGCAGGAAATCCATACTCGGCGAACTCAAACGCATGCAGGAACACCCGGACTTCAGAGGGTCTGTTTCCGATATAGGCGGCCCCAGCGCAAACATGTGGAATGCCAACTGTTCACTTGAACGGGGCAAATGCAAACGCAAAAGCTGCCTCGTACCCAAGGTCTGCCCCAATTTCAAATATGACCAGAAGGCCAACCTGAAACTTTTCAGGGATGCACAGAAAATGGACGGCATCAAACACGTGCGGGTTGCCAGTGGAGTGCGCTATGACCTAGGCCAGAAGGACCGGACCAGCCTGAAAGATATTTTCAAGGAATTTGTCGGTGGACAGCTGAAAGTGGCCCCGGAGCATATTGCCCCTTCAGTACTTAAACATATGCGCAAGCCGGACCTGCCCATATTTGAAAGCTTTCTGGAAATGTTTGCTGCTGAATCCAAAAAAGCAGGCAAGGAACAATATGTCATTCCTTACCTGATGAGTGCCTTCCCCGGCTGTACAGATAGCGACATGCGCCATCTGGCCTCATGGCTGGCAACAAGAGGCTGGAAACCACGACAGGTCCAGTGCTTCATCCCCACACCGGGAACTGTTGCCACTGCCATGTTTTATTGCGAGACCGACCCTTCAGGCAATAATATTTACGTAGCTAAAACAGATGCTCAGCGCTTAAAACAGCATCGCATCCTCATCCCTGATCCGGGCCGTGATCCGCGGGCCGGGAAGCAAAATGGTAGGCCGGGCAGAAAGCCCACCACCGACAGCCGTCCTGCTTCTGAACATAAAGGCAAAAAAGGCGGCAAAAAAGGCAAAAGACCTGAGCGCGACAATAACGGATCTAAAGGCCCTGATGCAGCCAAAAACTTTAAGCGTAAGGACAAGCCCAAAAGGTTCACAAAGAAGAAAAAAATGAAGTAATTCCTGTTGGAAAGATAAGGCAATTAATATAACATACGCCTTAACCTGAACTTCAACAGCGGATTATTCTATGAGCTCTGAATCCTTTGCCAACCTGTGTATCTTTCACATCATGGACGGACTGCGGGATGGGCTTTCCCACTTTTCGTCCAACAGCCGGACTGCCCTGATCTACGCGGTAACGCCTGATGATCCGCTACGCATTTACGATCCGCAGGACCTGCTCCGGGAGCATCAACCCAAACTCAAGGAATATTACCTTGATTCAGAGGACTGGCGCAAAGGCGGCAATCACGATGACAACACCAGACTCATAGAAGTTGTCCGCTCCAAAGATCTCGCCCTTGCGGGATTAATCACTTGCAGTGCCCGCTCCAGCAGTATCTTCTACCAATGCTGGTTCACAGAACAGCACCCGGATATGTGTTCCATCGGTCCCACTGAAAGCTGGATGGAATACGCAGCACTATTGCTTTCACAGGATTTTGCCACCCAGAATATCCTGCGCATTGACAGTTCCGGTCACCTCCTGCGCGAATACTCCACCCACGCGGTGCGCGATTACATTGTTGACCAGCGCAACCGCATTATGGGCTGGGATACCCAGTTGCGGGTCTACCCTATTCTTGACTCTGTACTGGGTATATCCAAAACCCGCGAGGAAGGAGCATGGGCGCGCGGGGAACTGATATATATCGAACCGTCAGAGCTGGACTCCATAACGTATATGGCCAAGTTCCCAAAAAATGAACGACCTTCCCTGAAAAATCATAAACATGTGCGCAAACTGCTCCAATCAGTGGAAAGTTCCAGCCGCAAGCTTGTTTCCGATGGCAAATGCGTGGTCGGGATTGCCTCCATTAAGCCTACGAACAATTCCATTTCCGTCCAGTTCAAAGGGGACTGGGGATTGGTTTATCTCGGCACGGAAGCGGTATGCAGCTTCGCGGATGCCAAATTTTCTTCCACCAACTACAAGCCGAACCTTGTTCATCTTGAAGAATATCTTCTGGAACTGGATCTCAGCGCGGATACCCGGCACAGCCTTTTCCAGTTGGTTATCCAAATGATCTCCACTGCCAATCACCGCAGCCACGGCTGTACGCTGGTACTCGATTTCAACGACGAACCGGTCGCCATTGCCGGACAGACCCTAGAAGAACCGCTCGACCTGCGTGAACCGGAAATAAGGGGCCTTGCCCGCTCATTGACTAAACTGGACGGAGCAGTCCACATCTGTAAGGATCTGAAACTACATGGCTTTGCCTGCCTGCTGGACGGAAAATCAGTTTCCGGAGAAAACCGTGCCCGTGGTGCCCGCTTCAACTCCGCCCTGCGTTTCACTGCCAAGCATGACAACCTGATCGTGATCGTAGTTTCTGCGGACAAACCAGTATCAATAATTCAACGGGGAGTGGAGCTGACCGCCATTTGTGAATGGAAACAGCTTTTTGCCTGCGTAAGCACCCCTCCCACTTTCGAAAGCTGGATTGAGGAATAATTCCATGAAAAAAACTATTGTCCTGCTGACAATCTTCAGTTGCGCCCTTTTATACTGCCTGCCGGTGTCTGCTGCGCAAATGACCATAAAAAACTATTCTTTTGAAAAGAAAAAAGCATCCAAAGACTGGTCTCCCCGCAAAACTTTTATTGTGGGCGAGAATAGAAGGTTAGGGCTTTTCAATGACCGTAACAAACGCTTTCCTTCAACCGCAACCCTGACCGTCACAGACCTGCCAGCTGGACGGGACCTTGAATTGACCTTCGACATGGTTTTCGTTGGAAGTTGGGACAATGAAGGTAAACTTGCTGACAAATTTACTATTTCTATCGTTGATGGTCCGGAACTGCTGAACATGACTGAATTCCCATGCACATTAATAGATAATGATGATTCGCGCCCTGTGGGAAACAACGGGGTTGTAAAAGTGGGCCCCAAGGACCGGGCTTTCTGGATCAAACCTATGAATATAAAAATTCCTGCCTCAACGATCACTGACGGCTCAATTAAAATTAAATTCAAGGGATTCCTGACCGGGCGTAAAACCGAATACTGGGCTTTGGACAACGTAAAAATTATTTCAAAATAGTAATTCAGAAATTTAACGGCACTCTTATTGTGTCAATTAGGACATATTTGCAAGTTTAAGCTAAACCCTGTTTTAATTAAATAAAATAACATTCGTGTATGTTTTTATATATTTAACACTTGATTATCCCATCTGTTTAGTGCAGAAACAAAGCCAGTAAGGTTATTTCAAAATTAAACACGGCAAAAACAAAGGCCGTCAACGCATAACAACTTAAAATAAATGTACATTCAACTTCAAATCATCAGCTTCATTGCTGTCTTGATACTTACATCCATATACTCTTTTCCTGCTTCGGCCGCAGAAAAGATGATCGTTGCTGTTGCCACAACGAAAAACGCAATTAAAAAATATGATAATTTGCCCGAATCAGCCAAAACAGTTCCTCTCTGTAATAAGAACCTGCCCTCAGAAATAAAATCCAGATGTATTGCCAGTCTAATGATTTTAAAAAATGCGTTGAAACTAGGTGGAATTAATGCCCAGCTAAATTTTCTGGAAACACCAAATGTGAGACGCGAAGAAGATGAAATTGTAAAAGGATATGCTGTCATAAGTTCACACCTATTCAGCAAAAGCACCATCGACCAGCCTAAGTACAAAGACAAAATATATGTAAGCGATCCGGTCATTAAGGACGGAGAATTTGAGAAAGGTATCTTCTGTCTGCCCGGCAATCACAAAATAAGAAATGTCCGTACGATTGAAGAACTCAGAAAAGCAGGCAAACCACTTATCGGGATACATTGGACCAATGAATGCGAAATTTTAAATGAACTGGGCATTAAAAAAATTGAAAAAGGTCCGACTACAGACTCTCTTTTCAGAATGATCAAAGCCGGTCGTGCTGACTGGATTCCGTTTGGGTTTCACAACTCTAAAGATCTTAGTGTCAAACGTAGCGGAATTACTCTTGTTCCTGTAAAGGGACTCAAATTCACGTTAAATGAAAGTAGACACTTTCTGGTATCAAAAGACCATCCGGATGGTGAGAAAATTTTCAAGGCCCTACAGGAAGGAATAAAACAAATGCGCAGTAAGGGGTTAATAAAAAAGCTGCTGACTCAAGGCGGCTATTACTGCAAAACAACCAGAGACTGGAAAATACTCAACAGCAAAGAAGCGTTAGTCAAAAATTAAACGAGGCCGGATAGAATCCGACCTCGTTTTTTACCTCTTTAAAGGCGATTAAAAACTTCAATAAGCTGGAGATCCTCCACCTGCTTCACTTCCAAGACATCGTACAACTTTTCAAGTTGCAACATGATCTGCTCAAGCTTGCTGTCTTCGGCAACAGTAAGAATCATGCGGCTCTGCCCTCCATCCCCCACAGGACCACAGACAATCCCTTCAAGGTTGAAATTGCGACGGGAAAAAAGCCCGGTAATCTGGCTCATCACCCCGGCATGGTTGCGAACCAGCAGATCAATTACGAAATTATGCTTACACATGGCTAACCTCCGATCATTTCCCGGTTGGCACACTCAGGCGGAACCATGGGAAAAACCTTATTTTCAAAATTGATGGGAATGTTTATTACACATGGACCGTCCTGCCCCAGCACCTTGCGCAGAAACAACTCAGGATTCTCCTGCTCACCAAGGTCAAATGACGGAAGCCCGAACCCTCTGGCAATGGATGCGAAATCGGGATTGCTTTCAAAGCTTGATGCAAAAAAACGTTCCTCGAAAAAAAGCTCCTGCTGCTGACGAACCAGCCCAAGCCTATTGTTATTCATAATCAGGACCTTAACGTTCAACCGCTGCTCAGCAAGCGTGGCAAGTTCCTGAATATTCATCAGAAAAGAACCGTCACCACTTACACATACAACCTTTTTATCCGGCTTTGCCAATGCCGCACCAATGGCATTAGGCAGTCCGAAGCCCATAGTGCCGAGGCCACCGGAAGTAAGCAGAGTCCGGGGCTTGCGGAAAGGATAGCCTTGGGCAACCCACATCTGGTGTTGACCTACGTCGGTGGTGATGATGGCATCATCTGGCAATGTTTCGCCCATTACCCGGATCAGGTTGAGGGGATGAAAGGTATCCTCTTCATCCGGGCGAACATCAGGGAACAGCATACGGATAGATGCAATACGCGCACTCCAGCCAATCCTGATGGAAACTTCAACCTTTTCAACCAGTTCATGCAAAACCTGCCCGACATCACCAACAATGGAGAGGTTTGAAGGTTTGATCTTGCCGATCTCAGAACGGTCGATATCAATGTGCAGGATATCGGCATGCTTGCAGAATTCGCAGGCTTTACCAACGGCACGGTCATCAAAACGTACCCCCAGCGCGATAATCAGGTCGGCCTCTTCCATGACCATATTGGTGGAACGTGCCCCATGCATGCCGAGCATGCCCAGATAATTGGGATCACCATGGGGAAATGCGCCGAGGCCCATGAGAGTTGTTACCACCGGAATGGAATTCCTGCGGGCAAACTTGAGCAGATCCGCTGAAGCATCCGCAGCTACAACCCCGCCCCCGGCATAGATGATTGGCCTGCGGGCTGTATTGATCATCTTTACTGCTTTACCAAGAAGTTCACGATCACACTCAACAGACGAAATCTGACGAGAAGAATCAGGGATTTCAGAAATTTCAATAATCTCTTTCTGAACATCCTTCGGGATATCCACAACTACGGGTCCGGGTCTGCCGGATTCGGCCAACCTGAATGCTTCGGGGATTATATCCAGCAGATCGGCTGCGGACTGAACCAGAAAATTATGTTTGGTAATAGGAATGGTCAGCCCGTAAGTATCTACTTCCTGAAAAGCGTCAGTGCCGATAAGAGTGCTGGTGACCTGTCCGGTAATGGCAACAACAGGAATGGAATCAAGCCGTGCATCAGCAATGGCGGTGAGTAGATTGGTTACGCCGGGACCGGATGTGCCCATACAGACGGCAGCTTTCCCGGTGGTTCGGGCCATGCCCTGCGCCATAAACCCCGCGCCCTGTTCATGGCGGGCAAGGATATGCTTGATAGAGCTGTCTCTTAAGGCATCGTAGATGGGCAGGTTGGAACCGCCGGGGATACCGCAGACAATGTCGATCCCCTGTTGTTCCAAAAGCTTAATAACCAATTTAGCACCGCTGATTTCCATTTTCGCACCCTCACAATTTCCTGATGATAATAAAAAACCCCCCGCTGGCTAAGCCGGCGGGGGGTTACAACTACATTTTGTGAATGTAAACTGTTGCTTACAACCTTCCCTCCGGCTCGATTAAGCCTCGCACGACCACGACAGAAATCACGACCATCACCACGTTGGTGACGGTTGCAACGACTGCATTCATGTGATCGAGGGTAGATAGTAGCATTTCAGTTTTTCTCTAAAAAAATCCGTAACATTTTTAAAACGTTCAGAGATAAGTAGTCTAACTCAGATTCATACGCAAGTACTTTTTTTATAAATACTAACTAAGAGCGCATTTTGTAGAGTCCGACCCACCCACTTTTGTATCCCAAAATGGAAAAACTGACCTTGAAAAGAGCCGCACTTAACATATTAAAGAAAAGCATGGGCAGATCATTATTCTTCAACAGCAGATTACGATCATTTTTTACCCTGAACGGACTTTTACGAAAGCGGATATCTTTAAGCTTGAGACGATACTTTGATGTAAAACCGACCTGCTCATCCGCTCCGCTATAAAAATTCTTAATACCCTGCGGGTAATACGGCTTCTGATGATCCAAATCGAGCCAGAAATGGGGATGCAACATGGGTGTGGCTATCAGCAGCAGGCCGCCCGGCTTGAGATGATCCAGATAACCGTCAATAAACTCCACCAGTGCTTCAAAATCAAAATGCTCAATTATGTGAGAGAGTATGATAAAATCAAATTTTTCAGCACCATATTTTTCTGAAAATTCATCAAGGCTAACCACATTCAGGCCACGCTTGCAGCATTCCCGGACCTGAAATTCATTTTTCTCAACACCGAGAATATTATTGAACCCCTGCGCCCGCAAAAAATCCGTTTTACCGCCCCGGCCGCAACCGACCTCAAGGATGCGCAGATTACGGTCAAGGGGTGCGAGAATTTTATCCCATTGCATCATTTCATGTCGGGAAAATTCTTTAGTTAAATCACGCAATTTCTTTCTCAACTCAGGACTAGCGGTCAGCATCAGATCCTCCTGCCAGTGCAGCCAGATAACGGGCAGCGTTTTCCGCACCATTCAGATTTATGGAATGCTCATCAACTTCAACTTCAAGACATTTCACAAGACCTTCCCGTAATTCACCGACAGTTACGGAGTGATCTGCAAAAACTTCCTGAACAGCGGAAGACTTACGGGCCAAGACAGCAGCGTGCTCTTCCTGTTCGCCATCTTTCATACCGCGCAATAAAACCAGCGACGGCACTCCGCAAACCATCACATCAGTCAAACTGTTGTAGCCACCGTAAATAACCGCGCTGCGGGAATTGCGTAGATCGCGCAAAAATTGCGGCCCAACCTGTTCAAAAGAGACATGGCCCAGTCCGTTAAACTTTTCAACGACCGTTCCTGATCCGGGCTCACGCAGGTTCATGTAAATTTTCCAATCCCCGTAAGAAACATCAATCCCTGAAAGAGTCTGCGCCAATTTTTTCAGCAGCACTGCCGTGCCTTCACCGGCCCACGGAACAGAGATCACTCCGGCCACTTTTTCCCGTTCTTCTTGATTCTGATCCAAGAACTGCAACTCGGACAAACGCGAAACATATCCGGCATCATGAGGAGTTACGCCGTAATGACCGGACAGCCTCTCAAGTTCTCCGATTCCTGCAACGGAAGAATCACCGTACCAGAGAATATTGGAATAAGCGGAAGAAAAAACATCTGCGGAAAATTCCGACCAGACCTTGCCCACTTCGCCGACAACAGCACGGATGCCCAAGACACGGACAGTTTCCGGAGAGACATCATGGGACGGCAGTAATTCTTTATGTTTGCCCTGCGGTGTGTGGTCGGCAAGAAAAACTTTCGGCCTGTATGTATCTACAATATCACGAATGTTACGTGCGCGAAGTCCACCCAGCAGCTTGTCGTCAATATTAGAATCACCCTTCACGCCGGAAGATTTTCCGCCACTGACGTTTGTTTTATATGACGGCAACTTAATCCAGTCTAAAGAACCATCACCAATAAGTTCCGCAGTAGTTTTGCATCCGGTCACCAGAAGCACTGATAACCCCGGAAATAAACGACGCAAAGCAAGCCCGATTCCGACGCTGCGGCTCACGTGTCCAAGCCCCCTGCCATCGTGAGCATAAATCAAAACATCCAACTTTGAATCCATCAAACAACCTTATTGTTTATTAATCACAATAATTTCAAGCAAATAAAAACTATTTCTCATATCAACAAAAATTCAGAAAAGGGATTGCTTCTGATCAAAAAAAATAATAGAAATTAGCACGCATGCATTCGTCGCGTTTAAGGATTTACATAAATTATCCTTTCCGCTAGATATGCCAACGGCTACAGCGATGCAACAGAAATCCGCCTTTAGCGGAAACGATTTAACCCCTGAGAATCGGTACGATAAATGGACAAGACTTACAACATCTTAATGTACTCCCACGACACCTACGGTCTTGGGCATATCCGTCGTACAATGGCGATTGCATCTCAGCTGAAATGCAAAGGGGTAAATATACTCATCCTTACAGGCTCCCCCATTGTGGGACGCTTTGAATTTCCCGAACAGATTGATTTTGTGCGCGTGCCCGGAATGATCAAAAAGTCTAATGACCTCTATGTTCCGCACTCAATCAAGATAGAACCTGTTCACGCCATGTCCATCCGTCAGTCTATCATTGATGCTACTGCCAAAAGCTTTCGCCCGGATCTGTTCATTGTGGACAAAGCCCCGAAAGGAATGAAGCATGAGATCATGCCTACCCTTGAGTGGATGAAACAGATCGGTCAGACTCGTACCATCCTCGGACTGCGCGACATCATGGATGACTCGGAAAGCACCATTAAGGATTGGACAGATAAAGGTATCTACGATGTGCTGGAAAATCTGTATTCCGAAATATGGGTTTACGGGCATCAGGAATATTACGATCCCATCAAGGAATACGCCATCCCGGAATCAATCAGTAAAAAGATGGTCTTTACCGGATATATTCCCCGTAAAGTCCACAGCCGCTCCTGCCCGGAAAAAAGAAAGAACGGTAAGAAACTGGTTGTGATCACTGCCGGAGGCGGCGGTGACGGCTACCTCATGATGGATGCCTACCTGAAAGCCCTTGAGAAATACAATCCACAGGATTTCAGGACTGTAATGGTTACCGGACCTTTCATGTCCAAGGAACAGCGTCTGGACCTTTCCAGAAGAGCCAAAAACCTTTCGGTGACCTTTTACCATTTTTACAGAAGGATGGAAAAACTGTTCAGCAATGCCGACCTCGTAGTCAGCATGGGCGGTTACAATACCATCTGCGAAATTCTTTCACACCAGCAGGTAAGTTTAATTATTCCCCGCGAGACTCCGCGCCTTGAGCAGACTATCCGGGCCAATGTCCTGAAAGAACAGAACCTTGCTGATTTTCTCCCGTGGCACGATCTTGGACCTGACACAATAATGGAGAAGGTCAATCACCTGCTCAACAATTCCAGCTCAATCCGGGAAGCCATCAAAAACTTCAACTTCACGGGCCTTGAGGTCATGCATGACCGCGTGGGCTACTTTAAAGATAACTGCTAATGACAAATTCTACCCAGCCTGTCCTTGCGATGATTCTCAAGGGCTATCCACGTATTTCCGAGACTTTTATTTCCAATGAAATCAGACTCCTCGAACAGAGAGGCGTCAAGATTCATATTATTTCCATGCGCAAGCCGCGTGAAAGCTTCACCCACAAGTCCATCTCTGAAATCAAGGCCGAAGTTTCATACCTGCCATCCACGGTTGAAGGCTGCCTTGAAGAGCTTTTCGGCTCTACGGACATGGATGCCGGACTTAAAGATGAACGTTACGGCAAGGATGATGAATTCACGGCACGCATTGATAAAATCTGGAATGTCTATCGCGAGACCGGAAGTGAAGCATCCTTCAAACATATGCTTCAAGGCGAATACATTGTGGAAAAAATCCTGCCCGGATCAGATATTTTTCATTTCCATGCTCATTTCGCGCATTCACCCTGCTCTGTAGCCAGAAACGCAAGCCGTCTTTCCGGGTTGCCCTTCAGCTTTACCGCGCACGCCAAGGATATTTACACCCAGAAACCGGAAAAGATCACCGCCAAGATCTCCGAAGCTAAGTTTGCAGTAACCTGCACCGGATACAATTGCGATTACCTGCAATCCATTGCCCCGGAAGGCAAACCGATCCACAAGGTTTACCACGGAATTGACCTGAACCTGTTCAGCTCCGATAAAGAATTCACTTGCTCCGGTCCCTACGAAATTTTCACCGTTGCCCGCTTCACCACCAAAAAAGGTCTGCCCACAGTTTTCAAAGCCCTTAAAAAGCTTGAAGAAAAAGGAATCGACTTCAATTACAATATCGTCGGGGACGGCGATGAGCGTGAAGAGACCCTTAAGCTGCTGGACGAACTGGAGCTGAACGGCAGATGCAACTGGCTGGGCACCAAGCCTCACGAAGAAGTGCTTGAGCATTACCGCACGGCAGATCTCTTCGTTCTCGGCTGTGAAATAGCACCAAACGGTGACCGCGACGGCATACCCAACGTACTTGCAGAAAGCATGGCCATGTCTGTTCCTGTTGTTGTCACAACAGTTTCCGGTATTCCCGAACTCATCGAGAACGGCAAAACCGGCCTGCTGGTTGAACCGGGTGATGCAGAATCAATGGCTGATGCTATGGAGCGCATGCTCACCGATCAGGAACTACGCAAAACCCTGATCCCGGCAGCAAAAGAAAGGGTTCACGAGATTTTTGACAACCGCTACTGGATCAACAAGCTGGCGGATGTATACGAACAGTACGGTATTAAGGCATAGTTGATGCCTCCGGCGGCCCTTCGGGGACCAAAGAACCCTTTTGAAAAAGGGTTCTCTGGACTCTCCTAAAACTTTTATTAAGCTTCGCTGATAATTATCACAAATCGGAGCGGTATAAAAAATAGGAGTCATGTAAATGCGAATTGCTTTTTTCGCACCCCACAAACCCATTGATCATCCCCAGCCATCCGGGGATTTGATCATAGGGAGAACCCTGCATGACTTTCTACATTCCCAAGGACATAAGCTTATGATTGCAAGCCGCTATCGGCTTCGTCATATCACCCAGAAGCCACTTAAGTGGCCCTCTCTCTACATTGAATTTAAACGTACTCTGAAGCGAGTGCATCAATTCAAACCCGACCTATGGCTGACCTACCACAGCTACTACAAATCCCCGGACCTGCTGGGACCGTATATTTCTGCAAAACTTGGCATTCCCTACGTTATCTATCAGGGTGTCTTCGCCACCAAGTACCGCCGCAATCACAAAACGTGGGTAGGTTACATGGCGAACAAACACGCCCTGCTCTACGCCGATCATGTTTTTGCTAACAAGGATATTGATTTCCACAACCTCTCGCGGATCATTCTCCCGGAAAAACTTTCGCGCACCTACCCCGGCATTGAACCCGACAAATTCAAACACTGCCCGGTGGGAGCAAAAGAAATACGCAACAAACTCGACCTAAACGGGAAAAAAGTAATCCTGAGCGCAGCCATGCTCCGCGAAGACGTGAAAGCCGAAAGCATCACTGACCTGATAAAAGCTTTTGCCCCGGTAGCTAAAGAAGTTCCCGACGCAAAACTGCTTATTGCCGGGGATGGTGAAGCACGTGCACGTCTGGAAAACTTCACTGCTGAAAAAGCTGGAGACAAAATTATTTTCCTAGGTCAGATCAAGCGGGAAGAACTATACAAATACTACAGCGCAGCTGATTTTTTCGCTTATCCGGGAAAAAACGAAGCACTGGGCATGGTCTATCTTGAAGCTCAGTGCTGCGGACTTCCGGTTGTGGCCTACTCCACAAATGGCCCTAAAGAAGCTGTAGCCAACGGAGAAACAGGCTTGCTTTCTCCAGAAGGGAACATTGCTGCCCTGTCCGCCAACCTGAACAGCCTTCTGACAGATGAAAATCAACGGAAGCAAATGGCAAAAGCCGCTCCAGAACACGTAATGAATAAATTCGACCTGAGCAAAAACCTTCAGGATGTTGAGATGAAACTCACCAACATCGGCAGTAGGAGATATTAATGAAATCCGTAAAAATCGCATTTATCCGCCACTCGGTCACCGAATGGAATGCGGAAGGACGCATTCAGGGCCATTTTGATTCCCCGCTGACAAAAGATGGGCGAGAACTGGCAGCCGGATGGATAGAAAAACTTCAACCGCAAACCTTCGACGCTGTGCTGACCAGTGATCTGGGCCGGACAATCGAAACAGCAGACATCATCACCGAAGGGCTAACACTCCCGACTTTACGACTTAAGGGATTACGCGAACAGGATTGGGGCGAATGGTCGGGCCTGACCATGGATGAATTGCACGCTAAATTTCCCGGCAAACTTGACGAGGAAGTTGCCAAGGGCTGGGAATTCACCCCGAACAAGGGCGAAAACCGCATAGAATGTGCCACACGCGGAACCAAAGCACTTGAGGATGGAATCAGTGAGATCATCCGTACTGTGGATAAAGATGAAATTAAGATTCTGACCGTAGCGCACGAAGGGGTCATAAAATCTGTAATCTACAAGTTGCTGGACCATGACTTCATGCCTGAAGAACGAAAACTGCTCAAAAAACGGAGACTGCACTGGCTGAACTGGAACGGCGAACTGTCCATTGAAAGGTTGAACGAAGAGTTATGAAAGTAATTCATTACTGCCAGCACGTGCTGGGCATGGGCCATTTTTTCCGCAGCCTTGAAATCGCACGGGCACTGGACCGTGAAGAAGTCATTTTTGTTGCCGGGGGCGAACGCCCGGATCAACCTCTGCCGCCCAATGTGGAATACCGCCAGTTGCCCGGTCTGTGTATGAATGAGAATTTCGGCGGAATTATGCCCACTGATGCTGACCGCGAACTTGGAGAAGTCAAGGAAGAACGCACGGCTACCCTTTTCAAGATATTTGAAGAGGAAAAGCCGGATGTATTTCTTATTGAGCTTTTTCCCTTCGGGCGCAAGGCTTTCCGTTTTGAACTGCTACCAATTCTAGATGCAATTAAAAAAGGCAGATTCGGAGATGTGAAGGTGATCTGTTCCCTGCGGGATATCCTTGTGGAACGCGATGACGGCGGCAAACACGAAGCCCGCGTTGTAAAATACCTGAACAAATATTTCGACCTGCTGCTCATCCATTCCGATCCTAAAATTGCGGCACTGGATGAAACATTTCAGGTTTTCGATCAAATCAGAATACCCTGTCAATACACAGGATTTGCAGCCCGCAAACCAGCGAAAAATGTGCGTGACAAAATTCGTGCAGACTTGCGTGTAAGCGATCACGATAAGCTGCTCATCGCCAGTGCCGGGGGCGGAAAAGTAGGCGGACCGCTGATGCAGTCCGTGCTTGAATCCTTTATTAAGCTGCCCCCGCAAAACAGCAAACTGCTCATGCTCAGCGGACCTTTCCTGGATGATGACAAATTCGAAACCCTGCGCTCAACCGCAAGCGGACATGATTCCATCACCATAAAGCGGTTCGCCGCAGACTTCACGGACCTGCTTACAGCCGGGGACGCAATGATTTCCATGGCCGGATACAACACCTGCATGGATATCCTGACCTCGCAAATTCCGGCAGCAGTATTACCCTTTGCCCAAAACCATGAGCAACGGATGCGTGCGGAACGGATAGCAAAATACATCCCGCTGGGAATACTTGAATCGAATGAACAATCTGCAATGACCAAAGCAATGCACACCCTGCTGAGTCGAGAACGCACAGCAGCCGATCACGGCATTGATCTGGAAGGCGCACGCAATTCAGCTGAACTGATTAGAAAACTTAGGATAATTTAATGCCCGCCAGACCTGTATCAGCAATCTGGAAAAACAAAATTTCCACTCTCACCGAATCCTTCGATCTTTGGTGGGATGACTTCAGCAAAATAATTCCGCAGGACGGGTGTGATGTTTTCTTCAGGGCTGATGATATCGGCTATCCGGGTAAACAGTTCTCCGCCATGATTGATGCTTTTCAAAAGAACAACACTCCGCTGGCCCTTGCTGTGGTTCCGGCATGGCTTAATGAACAACGCAGGGATATGCTGCTTGAAAAATTGGGACCTGACCTCAATTTATGGTGTCTGCACCAGCACGGCTACCGGCACATGAATAACGAACAGCAAGGCAAAAAATTTGAATTCGGCTCATCGCGCAAGAAAGCCATAGTCACCGGGGAGTTGGGACGAGGAAAAGAAAAACTCCGCAATTTGCTAGGGCAACATTTCTGCCCGATCTTCACTCCGCCGTGGAACCGTTGCTCTGCTGAAACCATGCAATCCCTTGTTGAACTCGGCTTTAACGGTATTTCGCGCAGCACCAATGTTTCCCCGCAACCGCCGCAGGATTTACCGGATATTCCGGTCAATATTGACCTGCATACCATAAAAGAATCCAGCCCCGCCAAGGGAATTAAAATTCTGCAATCCCAGATTGAAGAAGCAGTGCAGTCAGGCAATGCCGGATTCATGCTTCACCATCAACGGATGAACAAGACATCCCAAATTTTCCTCCACTACCTGCTCGATAAAATAAGCAACACTCCCGGACTGAGAGTGAAAGACATTCAGGACATGATTTAATTACATATTTGTAATCAAATTAGCCTGATTGCAATGCACTAAAATCACAATTCCCTGTATATCCGTCAAAATTAGGGCTTACACAGGCAAAGTAGTGCCAAAATTTGCATTTTTCCTTTGCATTTCAGGACATTTCAGTTACTTATAAATAGCTAATCGCTAATTATTCACCCATGGTTCACGGGGTCGAACCACGGGGTACAGATACATTTATATCTACCGAGCAAGACATGTCTAAGAATAAAATTCCATTTCAAAATCAGGACGCACAGCCGGACATTGCGGCTCAAGTAGTCCTGCCCTTTAAAAAATCCTTAGAAATCAGTATAAAAAGCTTAAAGTCACGCTTCCTGCGCAACATGGTTACAGTAACCAGCCTTATTCTGGCGGTATCCTTTCTGGCTTATGTTCTTGTAGGAGCAGATATCTCCAGCGGACTGTACCATTCAGGCGACCTTGATCTAATCAAAGCCCTTGAAAAAACAGGATATGAACCGGGCGGAAGTGCCAAAGAACGCTGGATTGTCATCCTTTCCCTGCTGGTCTGCACAGTGGGGATCATCAATGCCCAGCTCATGGCGGTTACCGAGCGTTTCCGCGAAATCGGGACCATGAAATGCCTCGGTGCGCTGGACAGCTTTGTATTGCGATTGTTCTTGCTGGAAGCATCCATGCAGGGGACTACCGGAGCACTGCTCGGTTCAATCTTCGGGGCCATAATCGCCATCCTTGTGGGCATGCTCCGCTTTGGATTCGATGCACTGACCATGCTGCCCTTTGATGAAGTAGGCATGTCACTTCTCTATTCCATCGGGGTGGGATTTGGACTGAGCCTGCTGGGGGTACTTTACCCGGCTTTCATTGCAGCACGCATGCGCCCCATTGAGGCCATGCGGACCGAAGAGTAGCTTCAAGACAGACGAATAAATTTCAAACGGAACAATAACTTAATAAGATAAAAGGCGAGAGATATGGCCGACCAGCACACCATCGTCCGGGTAACCGGGGTAAAACGTAATTTCAAACTCGGCAGCACTGATGTTCAGGCTCTCAAAGGCGTGGACCTTGAAATCTATGCCGGAGAATACCTTTCCATCATGGGGCCTTCAGGTTCCGGTAAATCCACCCTCTTCAACATGATCGGCGGGCTGGATAAACCTTCAGAAGGTAAGGTCTACATCGATGAAGTGGACATTGCCCAGCTGGATGCCTTTGAACTTGCGTGGCTGCGTAACCGCAAAATCGGTTATATTTTCCAGACCTTCAACCTGATTCAGGTCATGACCGCGCTGGAAAACATCACCCTGCCTATGATCTTCGCCGGGGTCCACAACGACGCAGCAGTTGCCAAAGGCATCGAACTGCTCGACCTTGTAGGGCTGAACAAACGCTATAACCATAAGCCGCAGGAACTTTCCGGCGGTCAGCAGCAGCGCGTGGCCATCGCAAGATCGCTGGCTAACGACCCGGCCATTATTCTCGCGGACGAACCCACCGGAAACCTTGACCTCTCCACCGGGGAGGAAATCATCAAACTGATGAACGAACTGAGCAAGGAACGCGGGGTGACTATCATCACCGCTACCCACGATTACAAAATGCTCAACGCCTCCGACCGGGTTGTCTGGATTGAAGACGGACTGATCAAAAAAATCGAACACCGCGACCAGCTCAATATCGATGTGGGCTGCATTCGCATGGCCTGATCACCGGAGGCACAGCTTAATGTCCATAATGACATCTGAGAACATATTTCCACAGCAACGCAACAGAATTATTACCATCCTGTTAGCTATGCTGCTGGTTATGACCGCAGGAATACCCGCCAAGGCATACAGTTCAGCGGACTCCATCAAGCAGACTATTTCTGATCTTTCGTCTTTCGGAGACCGCTCATTCGGCTCCGAGGGAGCCCAAAGGACCGCCGACTATATTGAAATGAAATTCGAGGAACTTGGTGATTTCAAAACCGGGAAACACCTTTTCCTTGCTCCGGCCATGACCGTCTCGGAGACCTTTTTCAGTATCGCCAGCGGAAAACAAATCAGCATCAAACCTGCTAAATTCAACGCCATTTCTCCTCCTGCAACACCGATAGGGGGAGTAAACGGTCCGGTCATTTACGTGGGCAAAGGCAGTCTTGACGACTTTAACGGACTTCCGGTTAAAGATTCCATTGTACTCATGGATATGAATTCCGGCAAAAACTGGCTCAATGCGGCCAGTCTGGGTGCCTCGGCTCTCATCTACATAGACAACGGCCCGACCTTGAAAGGCTTTTTCGAAGAAAAACTTGAACTTTCACCACTGGATTTTCCCCGCTACTACATGAGTGCCGAAGATGCACGCAATGAGATGGGGCTGGATGCCGGAATCGGGAGTAAACTTATTGCCGAATCCGGCAAGCTTAATTCCCGAAGTAAATGGGAACGTATCGAAGCGGAAAACGTCTATTGTATGATTCAGGGCAGCGACCCGGAAATGAGCGAAGACCTGATCGTAATCGAAGCTTTTTACGACAGCTCAGCATACATAATGGGCAACTCCCCCGGTGCGGACGAAGCCCTCTCCATTGCATCACTCCTTGAGATCGGCAAAAAGATGGCTGTTAATCCGCCTAAGCGTTCGGTCCTGCTGCTGGCAACCACCGGACATGGGCAATCCCTGCGCGGTATACGGGAATTTGCTTCCGCTGTTTCCGGCAAGAGTAAGACACTCAAGAAAATCAAGGTGGAACTGCGTAACAAAAAAAATGACGCATCCAGAATCCTTGACGGCCTTGAGCTTGACAATCCGCTGGCAACAGAACTCGCTGTTGAAAATCCCCGACTATTTTCCCTGCTTTACGAGACCCTGAAAAACCAGATCAAAGACGAAGTAGACATTATCAGCAAAAAACTCATGCAACTTAGATTGCAGGAAAACGCTGATCAGGATGCCATCACCAAGCTGGATGAAAAGCGCAAACTTCTGCGCCGCATTTCATGGAAACCAGATTTTTCCACCCTGCCCTCCGAAGAAATGGCAGCAGTAAAAGACCTCTTCCCGCATGTAAAAGAGCAAGTACTAAAAACCAAGAAAGACATTAAGCATCAGCTTACCGCAATCAAAAGTGCCCGCAAGCTGCGCAAGATTGTACGGGCAAAAGAGCTGGTCTGCGCCGTTTCACTGCATCTTTCCAGTCACGGAGAGGGGGTCGGAGCCTTTGGTGAAGGCTGGTTTTATGAACTCCGCCCGCGAGTAAACCTTTCTAGAACTTTTTCACGCATCAATGATATCCTTGAAGATGCTGTGCCTGAGGTGGAAAAACTGACCGGCACGGACGGCATGTACAAGGACACCCTGCGCCCGGACCGCACGCGCCCATGGCAGACCTGGCTGCTCGACAAACCGCAATTCAGCAGCGAAGTCGCCACCATGTCCGGCAAGCTGGGTTTCACATTTGCCACAGTTAATGATGGTCGCGAATTTTGGGGAACCCCTTTTGATACCGTTGAAAATGTTAATTGGGACAATATCGGCAAACAGGCTGAATTGACTGAAGGTCTGATCCGTAAAATTTCCAATAGCGAAGGCCCGCTGACCACCAAGTTGCCGCGAAAAGGTTACGCCATGGTCAACGGCAAGGCCCGCTTCATCCGTCAGGGTGAACTTTTCGCGGACCAACCCGCGCCCGGAGCCATCTTCATGGGCTTTCAGGGCAAAACCAGATTTTACGCCCTTTCCGATTCCGAAGGGGATTTCAAGTACAAAGGCGTAGCCTCTAAAAAGCTGGTTCAGTCCAAACTGATCATCGAAGGCTACAAATATAATGATGACGGACGTATTGTCTGGGCCATCGACAAACAGAAAACCGGAAAAAGCGCGTACAGGGTAAAAATGCGCAGGCTGGATATGGAGACCAAACTGGTCATGTTCGGTTGCCGTCAAACTACTCTGTTCGACCTGCTCACCCCGCGTACCTTCCGCTACATGACCAAAGTGGAAGTACTGGACGGAACCCGTGACGCGACTCCCATGCATTATTGGTACAGCCGCATTGATACCCGTTCCTCAACCATTGCCAGTATATTCCTTGAGCCGGACGTTCCGCTTAAGATGACCCTTTCAGATTCAGTCCTGAACCGGAAGATGATTCTCATCCAATCCAAACCGGACGATCCGGCGGGTAAGGGGTATTACCTCAAGAAATGGCCCATTATTCCGGCAACGGACTATCGCGCTGCTCAAGATATGTGGACCCTGCTTGCTCCGCGCATCAAAAACCTTGAATCGCACGGCATTGTTAACCAACAGATCAGAAATCTGGAACAAAAAGGAACCAAGGCTCTGGCTGATGCGGAAACCGCATGGAAAGAACGACGCTACGACGATTTCATGACCAATGCCCGCAGCGCATGGGCACTGGCCTCCAAGGTCTACCTTGATGTGGACCAGACCCAGAAAGACGTGCTGGTCGGTGTGCTTTTTTACATCGCCCTGTTCATTCCCTTTGCCTATTGCATGGAACGATTGATTTTTTCTTTCGCGGATATCCACAAAAGAATCATCGGTTTTCTAGCTATTCTTTCGGCGGTTATCGCGGTCATCTATTCCGTGCATCCGGCCTTTAAGCTGACTTACAGCCCCATGGTTGTAATTCTGGCCTTTTTTATTCTCGGACTTTCGGTCATGGTTTCGCTGATTATTTTCTTCCGCTTTGAAAAAGAAATGATCCTGCTTCAGCAGCGGGCACACAAGACCCAGACTTCAGAAATCAGCAAATGGAAGGCATTCACTTCCGCATTTGTTATCGGAGTCAGCAACCTGCGCCGCAGGAAACTCAGGACCTTCCTGACATGCCTGACCCTGACGATCCTGACTTTTACCATCATGAGCTTTACCGCAGTAAAATCACTGCGCCAGCACACATATGTGAAATTCAATGACGCCAAGCCCTACTACGGCCTGTTCATGAAGAATCTCGGCTGGCACGACCTGCCCCGCGAAACCCTCGGCATTGTCAGCAACGACTTTGACCAAAGCGGTATCGTTGCCCCGCGCGGCTGGATGGAGCTGAAAGATAAAACAACTTCCGCAGTCACCCCGGTCAGCTTTGAGGGCAAACAGGAAGAAGTGAAAGGTCTCGTGGGACTCAGTTCCATAGAGCCTCAAGTCAGCAACATTGAGAATATTCTTGAGGGAGGCACATGGCTCGCTCCCGGTAAGACAAACCAGATCCTGCTTTCGCAGGAAATGGCCTCACGCCTCGGTGCTGTTGCCGGAGATGAAGTTGATGTCTGGGGCAGCAAATTCATACTCACTGGTATCTTCGACGGTAAAAAATTCAGTGAGCATACCGATCTTGACGGTGAACCCATGACTCCGGTCATCTTCCCTTCTGCCGCAGCGCAAGAACTCAGTGAAGTTGAAGCGGAAGCCATTGAATCAGGGGAAGATATTGACACTTTTCAGGGACGCTACACCCATGTGCCCGGAGAGGTTACCGCCATCATTCCCTACGATACCCTCATGGCTATGGGCGGACACCTTAAGGCAGTGGCAATCGCGCCCGTTTCCGGCGAATTCTCCAAAGAAACAGTCAACAGCCTTATAAACCGTTACGGCCTGCCCATTTTCTCATGCGACAAGAGCGGAACGTATATCTGCCAGTCCTCGGACACCATGAACTATTCAGGTATGGGCAATATAATGATCCCGCTGATTATTTCAGCACTGATCGTTCTTAACACCATGATTACCAGTGTTTACGAGCGTAAGAAGGAAATTGCAGTCTATACTTCCATCGGTATGGCTCCGACCCACGTATCTTTCCTGTTCATTGCCGAAGCTATCGCCTTCGCAGTAATCAGTGTGGTGGTCGGCTACTTAATAGCACAGACAGCATCCGGTCTATTAGCCGGAACCCCGCTCTGGGCGGGCATGACTGCCAACTATTCATCCATGGCAGGTGTTGCAGCCATGATACTGGTCATTGCCGTGACCCTTATATCTGTCATCTACCCCTCAAAGGTAGCGGCAAACATCGCCATCCCGGATGTAAACCGTTCATGGAAGATGCCCGACACCGACACCAACACCATTGAAGCAACCCTGCCCTTCCTGCTCAAACATGCCGAGCAGCAGGATGCAGGCGGTTTTCTACTGGAATACCTTGAATCACATACCGAAGTTTCCCACGGACTGTTCTCCACTTCAGAGATCGAAGTAAATTTCAGTCAGGAACCCTTACCGGAATCTGTCTGCGATCTGCTGGATGGTTGCCCGGATCACATCACCTGTTTCCGTTTCAATGTGCGGGTCTGGCTGGCTCCCTTTGATTTCGGGGTTAAACAGATGGTCGAACTCCGTTTCAGACCAGCCAAAGCGCATCCGCAATTCCTCGAAGCTGCCCTGTTCATCACCCGCGAGTCCGGCGAAATAGGGGCTTGGAAACGATTGAATAAAGACTTTATCAATGCCATCAGGAAGCAATTCCTTGTCTGGCGTTCACTCGAACCGGAAAAACAGAAGAGCTTCCGCGAAAAAGTACCGGAAATGATGGCCTTTGGTTTTACCGGGCTGAATACAAGCAAAAAACTTGCTGACCTTTAAAGATAAGGATTCCACAGATGCATGGTAAAATAAGGAAAAGAGCGATTCTGCTGGGCACCCTCTTCGGGCTGCTTATCTGCGCTTTCACACCTTTCAACAACACCTACTTGAATGCGACTCCGCTGGCCGGGGGACATTTTCCGCTGGCCCCGTTCTTCATACTGGCCTGGCTGACCGCAATCTGCGCACTGCATCGTAAGCTCCTGCGTTCACATCCGCTGCTGACCGGGCTGGACCTGATGACCATGTGGATTCTTATGGTCATTGTATCCGGTATTTCCTACACCGGACTGGCCCGAACCTTTTTCATTAACCTGACTGCCCCGTTTCATTTTGCCACCATCGGCAACAGGTGGAAGGAAGTGCTCCAGCCGCTGTTGCCTGAGTCTCTGCACCCCACTGACCCCAAAGCAGTGGAACAGCTCTATAACGGCATCAAAGGCGGTCCTTTCATGGACAACCTTGAAATATTCAATACCATCCCATGGGGTTCATGGCTGACCCCGCTCATGTGGTGGGGAGCTTTCATCCTGCTTTGCTATTTCATGATGCTCTGCCTGACCAATATTTTCAGCAGGCAATGGGTGGAAAACGAACGGTTGAACTTCCCACTGTTACAGCTTCCCCGCTTCATGGAAGAAGCAATGGATCAGGGCTTGTACGGATCATTCCTTGGAAACAAATTTTTCCTGATCGGGCTGATCTTCTGCGTCTGTTTGCATTTGATCAACGGACTTCATTTTTACATCCCTTCAGTGCCGGAAATGCCGACCCTCATTCTGGCTGGTAAATACTTTGCCAAAACCGGACTTTTTTCCGGGTTTCACAAGTTAAAAATCTATTTTTACCCGGCCTTCGTTGGTTTCGCCTTTCTGGCTTCAAGGCAGATTTCCTTCAGCTTCTGGTTCTTTTTCCTACTCGGAGGACTGTTCTACGGAATCCTGAGCGCATCAGGACTGAACATCCCCGCCTCTGCACTTGGCGTAACCTTCGGCCCAACCCTGACCCGGCCTGAAGAAACTCAAATGATCGGGGCATACCTCGTTTTTTTCTGCTTCATTGTCTGGCTGGCCCGCCAGCACCTAAAACAGGTGATTAAAGAAGCTTTCGGCGCAGAATCCACACGCGGCGACGCAGAATGGATGTCCCTTAGATTTTCCTTCTGGGGACTGGCTGTTTCCGGTCTGCTGCTCACCGCATGGTGTGTATATTTCGGCATCCCTCTGCTGGTGGCCGTGGTAGTCCTGCTCGCATTCTTTGTCTTCACACTGGTGGCTTCCAAGGCGATTTGTCAGGGAGGTATCGCCTACTTCACCCTGACCGCCGCGCCCATCGATTGCGTAACCACTATTTTCGGCTCTAAATTCTTCGGATCCATGGGCATTGCCATCACCGCCATGTGCCAAAAAATTCTTTTTGTCGATCTCAGGGAATCACTCATGCCCTCGCTGGTACACGGTTCCAAGATCAACGAATGGATCAAGAATAAAAGGCTGTTCCTGTTCGGAATCACCAGCATTCTACTGCTGGGTGTAATTGTATCTTTCGGGGCCATGCTTATGGTCTGCTATAAATACGGTATCCGTGAATTGCAGCTGGACTGGGCAACCCGCACTTCAATGAACGTCTACGACAACGTAGTGCGCATCATTCAAGAACCTGCGGCAGCGTCGCATTGGGTAACCACTTTCGCCACAATAGGCGCAGTGGTCATGTTCATGCTCATACTGGCCTACAACAGACTACCTTGGTGGCCGCTGCATCCCATCGGATATCTGACCGCCTACAGCTCAGCCATGAAAATTCTCTGGTTCAGCTTTTTCCTCGGCTGGATTTGCAACCAGCTCACCCTGCGCTACGGCGGAGTCGGACTGTTCAAACGTGTCCGGTATCTGTTCTTCGGCCTGATCATGGGAGATTTTCTCATGGGCGGCATGTGGGCCTTGTATGGACTGTACGCAGGGCAGAGTTATCAGGTCCTGCCGGGCTAATAAGAGTAAGTTAACTACATACTGAGATATACAATATGCACAACGATAAAGAGCTACAAGAATATCGAGACCTGCTAAAAACCCCGACCCATTTTGAAGAGGGCTTTGACTGGAAAACAGTAGTCGGTGCCATCTTCATCGGCTTCCTGATGATGCCGGGAAGTATGTACCTGCAATTGGTCATCGGTCAGGGTATTGGTCCTGCTGCGCGCTGGGTTACCATTATCCTTTTCGCAGAGATTGCCAAAAGATCGTACACCGAGCTGAAACAGCAAGAAATTTTCCTCCTCTACTACATGGCCGGGGCAGCACTGGCCTCGCCGTTCTCAGGTTTGCTATGGCAACAATATTTAGTGCAATCGGACGCTGCACGTATGCTGGGTCTGACAGAATTCATTCCCACGTGGGTTGCCCCGCAGCCGGGATCGGACTCGCTCCTTGAACGAACCTTCTTCCACCGTGACTGGCTCATACCGATTTTGCTGCTGGTGGGGGCGCAGATTGTCCAGCGAATAGACCATTTCGGGCTGGGATACGCTCTTTACCGCATCACATCTGATGTGGAAAAACTGCCCTTCCCCATGGCCCCTGTCGGCGCGCTGGGTACCATGGCTTTAGCAGAATCTACCGAAGAAAAACAGGCTAGCTGGAAATGGCGGGTATTCTCGGTGGGAGGYGTTATCGGACTTGCCTTCGGAGCGGTTTATGTGCTGCTTCCAGCGGTTTCAGGGCTGCTATTTACCGAACCAATCAGGATTATCCCCATTCCATGGGTGGAGCTGACGCCGTATACGGAAAAAATTCTCCCGGCAGTTGCCACGGGTATCCAGTTTGACCTCGGGCTGTTCTTCATCGGTATGGTCCTGCCCTTCTGGGCTGTTATCGGCGGGCTGATCGGGATCATCATCACTTTTGTCGCCAACCCGGTTCTATATGAACACGGCATCCTGCATCGCTGGCATCCGGGCATGGAGACAGTTGAAACGGTTTTTGCCAATAACTTTGACTTTTACATGAGTTTTTCTATCGGACTCGGTCTGGCTATCGGGCTGATCGGGATCTGGTACGTTGTAAAATCTTTCCGCGGTGAACATGCCAAGAGCCGTGAATCATGGAGTAAACTTTTCGAACCACCGGAAGGACGCGGAGATATCAACTTCTGGGTATCCATTGCCATTTATGTTTTCTCAACTCTTGCCTACGTGGGTATGAGTCTACTGCTGGTGCCCAATTTTCCGTGGATTTTCTTCCTGCTCTACGGCTTCATCTACACCCCGGTGATCTCCTACATCACCGCACGAATGGAAGGTATAGCCGGACAGTTTGTCAGTTTGCCGCTTGTGCGAGAGGCAAGCTTTATTGCCGGGGCGAAATTCTTCGGTTATCAGGGAATTGAAATCTGGTATGCACCGATCCCGATCCATAACTACGGGGAAGCGACAGTCCATTTCCGCGAGATCGAACTGACCGGAACATCCATCCGGGGCATCATCAAAGCGGAGCTGGTTGTTTTTCCGGTAGTCATGATTGCCAGCCTGCTCTTCTCACAGTTCATCTGGCAGCTTGCGCCCATTCCATCTTCGAACTATCCTTACGCACAGGAACTCTGGCATTTGCAGGCTCTAAATACCCTGCTCATGCAGACTTCGACACTTGAAGGTAACTCGCTGTTCTTTCAAGCACTGAGCGGTCCGGTCGTAATGGGAGGGATCAGTCTGGGACTTGTCCTTTACGCCGTACTCAACACCTTGGGTCTACCGATTTTGCTGGTTTACGGTGTAGTTAGAGGGCTCGGACAAAGTACGCCCCACGGTTTTATTCTGGAAGTTGCCGGGGCACTAATAGGCCGCTATTTTTTCCAGAAAAAATACGGAGCTATGTGGCGTCAGTATGCCCCGGTCCTGCTGGCGGGATTCTCCTGCGGCATGGGTTTGACAGGTATGTTCGCCATGGGTTGTACCCTGATCCTGAAATCATTAGGTAAAATGGCCTACTGATCCTGACGAAAAACTATGTTTAAAACAAATCAGGATAAGAATTAATACTTTGCGGATGAGTAGAAAATGTTTTAGGTAACCTAGCTTCGGTTTGATTATCCGTTGTGTATTTGCATCAATATGATTATTCGGTTTTCCCTTTTAATTCAGGAAAAAACCGCTTTTCCATAAGGAACAGAGAATGGATCTTAAGAATATAGCGTGGGACGGCATCAGTTTTGATGTACCGTCTGATTTCGAGGTCAGCGGAATCGATAAAAGATTCCTGCAACTCGATAATGGAGAACATCCCTGTATCGAACTTCGCTGGTATGATGCCGGCAGGACCTACAAGGAAAAAACCTATTTCAGGCAGCTTGCCAAAAAGATTGAATCTTCTTCAGGACTTAAAATAGAATCAACTGTCCTTCCCGCTTCATGGAAAGCACCGCTGAAAAAATACAATACCACGGCATTCTACTGGCAATCCGACCTCGCCACCGGACGCGGAGTGATGTTTTATTGTAAGAACGCCGCTAAAGTCATGCTGGTTCAATTCATTGGCAAGTGTGATAACCAGATTGACAATGCAGCGGTTACATTATTTAGCAGCCTGAAATTCAATACCCCTGATGAGGACCAGCTCTGGCATATCTATGATATGAAAGCCACTCTCCCTGCCACCATGGCTCTGGAATCGTTTGAATTCAAACCGGGAAGATTCAATATATGCCTGGCAGACCAGACTGAAATGATAGATCTATACCGTTTCAGCCCTGCGGATGTAATTCTCAAAGACTGTACGCTGAGAGAATTCTCCAAAGAACTCTTCAAAGATGAAATCAAAAAGCTGGGACTTTCCATAGCAGAACTGGAATACGATAAAGGCTCCACCTGCATGTACGGTCAGGTAAAAAGCCCATCCACTGCAAAACTTGCTCTTTCTAAATTCAATCCCAAACGTCGTCCTTACGGACAAATTGAAATCCGCTACACACGGGAAAGCAACCGTATCTTGGCTGTGATGGTAAAGTCACGCCAGCAAATTCCTGAAGACAGGGCAAAAAATATCTTCAAAAAATATGAAATTATTCAGTAAGAAAAAGCCTGTTATCCCGGAAATGACCAGGGGTGAAGCAATGGCCTGCACCCCTCTGAAAAATAGGGATATAAAAGAAACCCGCATGGATAACGGACTGGTAATGCTGTCTTATCCATTGCGGCTTAAACCGCTTTTCGCTGACGTGGCTAAAAGGTTCGGCATGTGGAAGGACGGTAACCCACCCATAAAAGAACTTGAACTAGATGAGATGGGCTCCCTTGTCTGGGATATGATTGACGGAAAAAACAGCGTCCGCGCAATAGCTGCGGGATTTGCAAAAAAATATCAGGTCCTGCCCCGTGAAGCAGAAGTGGCAACAGCTTCATTTCTTAGAGATCTGGGGAAAAGAGGACTCATAGCTTTCAGCAACAAAAACACCGGCACAAAATAGCTTTGCCCGGAAAGAGTAAAGTTTTAATCTGGACCATTACCCACAGGTCAGTTTGATGTATTCTTCAAAACTGACACCGTTCCAGACCTTGCTCACCCAATAAGCGGATGCCCAGATCATGAGTGCAGTTGAGTGCACATCAGAAAGACGTTTCAGCTTGGCTTCAAGATTTGGCCAGCTGACACCGTGAGCACTGTGTACATTCTCTGTTTCACAAGCTTCCTCAACCTGCAAAAAAAGATACGCTCCCTTGCACTGGTTGGGTAAAATCTTCACACCCCGATATGATTCCAAAACAGTCTTCAGCTCAGCAACATTCAATTCCTGTGCAACAGCACGCATGGATTTAAAAAACATATCCACAGCCCAGGGCAGAATAAACTCTGCGCCTGCACTTTTGGTCTTGAAATAATTCTTAAGCCACTGTTCGTGATCGTGCGTAATCCTGGCTGCAACCTGCGGCATGTCTTCCTCCTAAGGCTACTCCTCTAGTGATATCATCAACTTAATAACCACATTTACCAAATATATCAAGACTTTTTCTAGAAAATCACCAAAACTATTTAACGATCAAAGCTCTCACGTATCTGCTTAAAAAGACTAAACAAAAGAGCTCCGGGAACAGCCTTGCCGTTAATTTCCATACTATCAATACGCACTACAGTATTATTGTTAGGTGTAACATTTTCTTCGGTTACAAGTACAATTTTTTTCTGAGACGCAGATTGCCCTTCACTGGCATCAATAACAAGGACCCACTGACCACCCTTTTGCTTCCAATCAAGATCAACACTTCTATGTGAATTTATACTATTCTCAAGCAGAGTGACAAAATCTTCCAATGAAAAATGCTTGCGTCCCTTTCCGGCAACACCAAGATACTCACCTTCTGAATTACGGATTACCAGAGGACGTTCAAGATACCCGGAAGAAGGAAAAGAGGACTCATCCGGACCGGAATCGCCGCCAGCCCTCAAAATCCTGAAAAGCTCTGCCCGGTCGCGCTTTAAACGTCCAATCTCCATGGCCATGTCCATAATTCTTTCATTGGTATCAGCGGAGAGCTTGCGTTTTTCGCTTCTGAGCGTTGAGACTTCTTCTCTTAAATCACGCAATTCAGTCTGAAAGAGGGCCTGACTGGACAGCATATCGGAAACCTTGCCTAGGACCGAAGACAACCCTTTGATTACGGTCTCCATATCTGAACCGGACTCCAGACCGGCACCATTGATCAACTGTTGATCATTTTTAATACTATTAACCAACATACCGAACTTAAGACTCAATTCAGTTTCAATTTGTTCAGTTGTCCAATTCATTCCATACATTTCACGTATCCTCCTGAAAATTTCAACGACTTCTACAGAATACTTCTGCCTGCGACCACTCCCGCCAGCTGAAGGCAGGAATTTTGAGTACTTATCCTTATAGTACACCACTGTTGAAGGAGGAATATCCAGCCTCCTGCCAACCTCTCTCAAACTTAAGTACTGATTCGACATACCCCTGCTCACTTGTTGTTCATTATCAAACTTAAACAAACAATAAACCCTTAAAACGAGCAAGTCAACACAAATTGAACAACATATTGACCAAACAACTCGCCATTTTGTTCAATTGAACAACCAATAACTAAAACTACTCACCAGTGGACAAGCAGTTAATAGTGCTTATTCTTTAAACAGATGGGAAAAACATCGACGGAGGGTATGTGGAAATAGGATCAAAAAAACTCACATTATGCGAATTGAGTCGCCTGCTTAAAAAATTTGAGTGCGTATAGTGACGGAGTAACATCCCACAGCCACGTAGCGTGGCAAGCGCACTTTTCTCTTGCCCTGTGCAGTACATAAAGTGTAATCAGAAGCAAGGAGAAAAGGGTCAAGGCCTGACCTGGAAGAATACGCACCAACGATGTTAGAAAAGATCAAAACTACGAATCTTCAGGAAGGGATGTTTGTTGTTTGTTCCGCCAACGGCTTCAGCAGTCTGCCCACGGAATTATCCAACACCCCTATTTCCAACAAAGCAGACATCTCTGCCATACTTCAACTCAATATCAATGAAGTTTTGATAGATTCCGAAAAAAGTGCCGTACTAAACTCATTCCCCCAGACGACTTATTCAGAAGAGATTCTCTTTGCCCGCGAGGCGTACAATAATGCCCTTAGCTGCGTGCAAAAAATATTTCATACAATTGAGCAGGAAGGATCACTTGAAATCTCCGAATACAAAAAAGACATCAGCCCCCTTATCGACTCGATAGACAGAAACAACAGCGCAGCGGCAAGCCTGACCGTATTAGCCCGTGCAGACAGATACCTGCACACGCACAGCCTGAACACAGCAATCCTCAGTGCCATTCTCGGTCGATACATAGGACTTTCAAGGGAAGCCGTTGAAGAGCTTTCCATCACGGCAATGCTGATGAATATTGGACAACTCTGGCTGCCGAAACAATTGATGAATAAGAAAGGCAAACTCTCCAGAGACGAATTCAAGCAAATTAAGATCCACACCTTAAAAGGATATAAATATCTTGCCGACCACGACTCACCGCAAGGCATTATCAACTCGGTAAAATCCCATCACGAAAAATATGATGGAACCGGATACCCGCAAGGACTGTCCGGGAACGATATCCCGCAATATGCACGCATTATTTCCATCTGCGATTCATATGATGCCTTAACCTCAGACCGTCCCTACCGTGAAGCAATGACCCCTAATTCGGCCATTAAACACCTTTATTCCATGGCCAATTCATCATTTCATCCCAGATACCTGGAAAGCTTCATCAAATGTGTGGGAATTTATCCTGTGGGCTGCTTTGTCAAACTTTCAGACGGACGCTACGGAGTTGTAGTCACCAATACCCCCAAAGCCCCGCTACTGCCGCAGGTAAAGATCGTATTCAACAGCAGATTCAGGGCTATTCACCCGGAATTCGTGGACCTGTCCAAAAGATCTGATCAGACACAGGGAAATAACTTAGAAATTGTTGAATGTATTCACCCGAAAACATTCAAACTGGAACTGGACAGATTTCTCTGGTAATCGCAGTTACACGTATTCCACTTCAACCCGCTCCACGTAATCCTTAAGGACTTGCAATTCAGCCAGAAGCTGCTTCGGCTGATTCAATGCTGCGCAGGTTTCTATCCTGCGTCCAATGCTGCCAAGCTGCAAAAATCCATAGTTCAAGGCTGAACCTTTAAGATTATGTCCGATACGGGTCGCAACAGTCATATCCCCGGAATTCAATGCGTCTTCGAGCTCTTTAATTTCATTATGGGTTATCTCCATAAATCCGGGAATAAGCCCTTGAATATCAGAATCTATTCTCTCAACAATCTTCACACCCATACCCCCTCACCCGGTAAACTTAACTCCTTAGCGGAATGACTTTCAAAAAAAGAAAAAGGGTATCGCTTTTTCAGCGATACCCTTATCCTTTATCAATTTGAACAGCCGTAGGCAAAAAGAATTACCCAAAACGACTTATTTTTTAACTCTTATTCTTCAAGCTGCTGAATGCCATCCAGCTTCCACATTCCATCTGAGCCTACAGGCTTCACAAAATGCCAGACTTCGCGGGCCTGAGAAGGCTGTGACTGAGCGGGGTCTTCGCGCAGAAGAACGTCATAATAAACCGTTACGTGGGTAACGCCGCCCTCTTCCTTAACTTCCAGCAGCCTTGCGTTCACCATGAGCACATCAGTCTGAGACGGACCGGGATCTTCCTGAGCCTGCTGTTTGATTTCATTAAGCACACCAGCACTGGCAAACTGTTCTATGTCTGCCATATCGCGCTTATCCCATGACTTCTGAAGTCTGGTGTAAACAGCCTTGGCACCTTCAAGGAAATCCTCTTCATCAAATCCGGCGGGAATGTTTACAGACGGGCCGCCCTGCTGAGCGGAAGAGTCTGCTGCCTGCTGCGAAGAAGGCTTGGAAGAAAGATGGTCCCAAGCATTCTGAGCGGTCTGTTCCCTGCGGGCGTAAGGATCGTTATTGGTATTGTTGCGCTGCGCCTGAGAGTTGTCCGGGCCGCGCTGATAATTGCCCTGACGATACATATCATCCGCCCCACGTTTGCGGGACTTGAAAAATTTAAATCCGAGATATGCAAGTAAACCGATGATCAGAATATTGAAAAATCCGCCACCCATTCCACCGAAGCCGCCAAGCATTGAGCCGAGAAAAGTACCGGCCAGCAGCCCACCGAGGAGCCCCATACCGGGACGGGCAATACCGCCCTGCTGCTTGTTGGTTCCACCTGCCTGCTTCTGGGAAGTAGCTGTTGAAGTTGGTTTATTATAATTCTTTGAAAAAGATGGCTTGCTGCCGAAGGATTTTCCCCCGCCCATTCTTTTCGCATCCGCATCACCGGCCATAACAGCCAGCAGGCAGACAACAGTAAGGGGAAGAACCAAATACCCGAGTAGTTTCATCTAATACCTCATTTACTTAGGTTATAAAAAAGACTGCGACCGAAGCCGCAGTCCTTTAGATAATTACGCTAACGCGGCCTGTCCAGAGATATCGGAACTATTCGATACTTTTTTTCAAAAAGCCGAGTTCAACCATGGCTTCGCGTATTTTTTCAACATCAAGAGGTTTGGTGAGATAAATGGAAGCCCCTCCTTTATAATAAGCTTCCATAACATTGGAAGGATCAGCAAGTGCTGTTGTCATCATGACCTTGGTTTCAAGCTTGAGAGGTATATCGTGTTCTTTCTCAACTTCACGAATCTCTTTTAAAGCCTCCTGACCATCCATTTCCGGCATCATAATGTCCAGACATATTAAATCATAACGATTTCCGGATTCAAGAGCTTCAATAAAAGCCAGCACAGCTTCCGCACCATCCTCCACAGCATCACATTCGCCATAGCTGGTCATCACGTGCGTAAGAAATTTTCTGCTCGCAAGCTCATCTTCAACAATCAAAATCCTCATACACTCTCCTCATCCCTACAATATTTCTGTATCGTTTTATTAAAACACACTGGGATTATATATGCAATTATATACACAAAATTAACACTTACGGTTTATCTTGCGGAGAGTTGAAATGAGGGGTAGATATTCACGAAAACATAATAGGAAGTATCCATGATCGAAGCTATGTCATCTGTATTTTCATTTATATCAGGCAAATACGAAAGCAACCCGCATTGGGACCATTGGCCCTTCGGCCCCGGATACGGGGACTTCTGGGCCTCAGCAACCAAGATGCTTTTTGTGGCGGCAATTCTTGGTATAATCGTTATTTTCCTGCGAGTTCTCTTTGGCCCCAATGGTAAATTCAGGGACCATGACCTCGACCGTGAGGCCGCGGAAATGCGTGAAAAAGCACTTGCCCAATTGGAAGAAGACCTGAAATCCGGTAAAATTTCCGAATTAGACTACAAATTTAAGAAAAAAAGAATCCTGTATTAGTCCCATGAAACACCTGAAAACAATTTTCAGTGAATTTACCAGTCCTTATCTGCAAAATGCCAATGACAGGGAACGACCGGACATTCAGTTGAAAATTGATCACTCATTTGATGTTTTCAAAAACAGCCAAAACATCTGCCGCACACTTTCGCTGCCTGAAAGATTGGCAGGGACAGCCCAAATAGCTGCCCTTTTTCACGATACCGGCAGATTTCCACAGTATCGTGAATACGGAACATTCAAAGACTCAGAATCCTGTAATCACGGAGTGCTGGGAGCCAGAACTATTTTAAAGCACAAGCTTCTGGACAAACTGCCCCGGAAACAACGCAATACGATCCTCGGCGCAATAGCCCTGCACAACCGTAACAAACTGCCCGGTTTCATATCCGAAGAACTTAGGATTTGTACTGAAATTGTCCGGGACTCGGACAAGATAGATATCATCAAGGTGCTGATCCCCCATATGACCGGCGTCCAATCCGGCAACGAAGTTCCGCTTATGGGACTGACTGAGAAACCCGGTGAAGTGACTGATGCGGTTCTTCAGGCTGTTAAGGAAGGCAAGCAGGGAGCTTATCACAAAATGCGCTGCCTTAATGATTTCCGCCTGCTTCTGCTCAGCTGGGCCTATGACCTTAATTTTGAATGGTCGCGCAAAGAAATGATCAAACGCGGATACGTAGAAACCCTCATGACCCAGCTTCCTGACACAGATCAAATACATCAGTTGCGTAGTCCGATAATGGAACAGCTTAACTCTTGATCGATTTTATGGAATAATGGATTCCAAGCTCTCTTGTCATTTTTAATTTTAAACTTACCTTTTTAAAAGATATTTCAAAAACACAACTACTTACCACGGACAGATAGAATATGACCGAAACCAACTACGATATTATCATTCTGGGAGCAGGTCCTGCGGGTTTGCAGGCCGCTATTCATTCCGCAAGAAAAGGACTTAAAGTTCTCATCCTTGGTAAAAACGACAAGAGCAGCCTCTGGTGGGCACACATTGAAAACTTCTGCTGCACACTAGAAATTTCCGGTGAGCAGATCCTGAGAACCGGACAGCAACAGGCTGAAAGCTTCGGGGCGGTTTTCTTCAACGAAGATGTTCTAAAGATCAAAACCCCTGACCTCATGGACCTCAGCGGGGGCGGTTTTACCGTAACTTCCGAGACAAAGGAATTCAAAACCAAGGCAATCATCATCTGCACCGGAACAACCCGCAACAAACTGGGCGTACCCGGCGAAAAAGATCTTTTCGGTAAAGGTGTAAGCTATTGCGTGGAATGCGACGGAAACTTCTTCAGAGGCGAGGAAGTGGCTATCGTAGGTGGCGAAAGTGCCGCTGCGGGCGGAGCTCTCCATCTTTCTCATCTAGCATCCAAGGTTCATCTTGTTTCAAATGAATTCAACTTCGCCCCGGAACTGATGGAAAAGCTCAAAGCCGCAGACATCATCATCCACGAAGGAGTTGAAGTCGACGAGATAACCGGGGGAAGCGGTGTTGACGGTCTTGTGTTCAAGGATGGAAACAAGCTGGACGTAACAGGTGTTTTCATTGAACTGGGAGCCAAGGGAGTTATGTCCCTTGCAGCTGAACTGGGCATCCAATTGGATGAATCAATGAAATTTATTGAAACAGACAAGCAGCAACGTACCAATGTTCCCGGCATATTCGCAGCCGGAGATATATGCGGGCCGCCGCTCCAAATGGCGAAAGCCGTCGGTGAAGGATGTGTGGCCGGCTTAAGCGCAGCTAAATATGTCCGCAAAGCTTAATTCAAATTTGATGCGCTACGCGCGTTTAATAAATGGATTTCGCCTCCGGCGGCCAAAGGAGCTAAGCCCCTTTGGAATCCCTAACAATAAAAAAAACGAGCCACCCTTAAGGATGGCTCGTTTTTTTTAACGCTCAGAATAAATATAATTTGGAAAGAGTACGGCGGTCCCGCTAAATTTTCCCGAAACATCTTCCGGTAACACCCCGATGGTTACGACTATGTTATAGCCGGAAATCTGCAACCCTTTACGGACTTCCTCACAATAATTCGAACCTTCCGGATAATTAGGCGGCATCATGAAAATCTTCTGCCACCCGAAAAATCCGGATTTTGATAGATTTTCCATAACTGGCACCCTGAATCCTTCCGGTCTATAGGAAACAAAAAAGACCGGAACATTGCGCTCGTGAAAAAAATTAAAAAGAGCATGGGAAGGAACAACCGGAGGAAGAGCACTCAAAATCACATGGGATTCCAGATCGCCTCTCGCAGCAGAATTATCCGAAAACCCCTGTTTCTTACGCGCCTTGTAGGTTGAGAGCAGAACATCTTCCACCACAACCACCACAGCCGGATACTTCACTCGATCCTGCAAACTTTTTATTACAGCATCCTTTACCTGCGCAATTTTGCGGACAACGTCTTTATCGTACTTACCGCTTTCATGATAGGCAATGACCCGTTCCCGGACTTCGGGCAGGGAAACCATTTCAGCAGGTACTTTCGCCTTACGTGCTTTGGAAGCAACACAACCGCTGACGCAAAATAAAGCCAGTAAAATACAAATCAACCTTAACTTCAAACTAATTTCCCTCCACCAAAAATATCAAAGTATATGGAAATTAGCACAACAAACTTGTATCCGACAAGTGCACCCTGCTGAACTATTTGTTTTTGCTGATAAAAACAAATGCCCCGGCCAGTGCGGTAAAAGGGGCAACAGTTACCAACCCGAAACTACCCACCAGCGTCTTTAAAATTTCAGCTGAAACATAGACGAAATTAAAAGTATTCATAAGTGGGACACCCTGCGCCATAAAAGCCATGAGCAAAGTTATAAATCCTCCGGAATAAGCCAGCAGCAAAGTAGTGGTCATGGTCCCCACAACCGCCCTGCCGACCCGGACCCCGGAAGCAAGGGCCTGCATGTGAGTAATTTCAGGATTTGCACGCACAACCTCATCCATACTGGCGGCAACATCCATGGCAAGATCCATGACCGCCCCGGAACAGGCCAGAAATACGGCTGCGATATAAATACGAGTCAGATCAAGATGCCCGAATCCAGAATAAAGAAGGGTTTCCGCAAACGGCATTACCGCCCCATGCAGATGCAGTTCCCCGGTAAAATATACCGCCAGCATACAACTGGTAAAAACACCAAGAAATGATCCAAGAAAGGCAACCACTCCCTTGCGGTTCAATCCGGCAACCATAAAAATGATAACCGCACAAAGCCCTGCCACAACCCCCAAAGTAATCCAGACCGGGTCCTTACCCTCAAGAAGGGCCGGGACAAGCAATTTCCATAAAACCAACGCGGTAAACATAAAAGAAAATAGAGCCTTGGCCCCGGTCCAGCCCCCGAAGACCAAAAGCAGAAAAGAAAACAGCAACAGCATGGTTAATTCAAGATCAATGCGGTAATGATCCTGCGGCACAGCAAACATCGGCTTGCCTTGCGCATCATAAGTAATCACCGCAAGGGCCTCATCTCCTGCGCTGAAGAGCTTGTCTTTATCCATCTGACCTAGAAGTTCGTTGGTACCTTTAAAAATCCGGCCTTTGAACTTACCATCCAGCACCCTCATGGTTACGGCCTGCGGGCCTGTTTTTACTATTCCGAACTGGTCGATATCCGAATTATCGACCGAAAGAACCACCGCCTTGCAGCGTTCAGCATTTTCTGCAACACGCTGATCGAATTCAGTAGGGATGAAATAAAGAATGGCAGTCAGCACAGCGAAAACTGCAACTAATATGAATTCTCTGTTTTTTAATAATGCGGGCATATTCTCAAGGGGTTGAAGTTTATCAGATAGACTAAAGGCGGAGTGCCGTTCGACACCCCGCCCTAAACAGTTAAAGTACTATGAATATACTATTTGGCAGCAAACTCAGCGTTATGAATGTCTGCGTGAATCTTGGGAGTCATGCCCATGATAGCCATAATTTTGAAAGCGATATCAACGTTATCGTAGTAACCATTGAAGGAAGAAGACCCAACGCCCATGGCAGATGTTGCAACGGGAACCCCGGTGTGCTTGTAAGAAGTCCAACCCAGACCGGCATTGTTGTTCAGCACGTGGGTGATGGTTACAGTCAGCGGATCATAGCCGCCGTAAAGATTGTAAAGTTCGGGACTCTTAAACTTTTTCTCACCCTTCATGGTACGCGCGTAAGCGTCCTTGAGCATGGCAAGCTGGTAATCTTTTACAACAAGGGGATTCTTTTTGGCATCACCTTCGAACTCAAGGCCGAAGAAGTGAGTGATGGTGGGCTGAAAATCTTCAAAACTTGCTTTACCTTTATGTTCGTCCCTCCAAAGCTTAACAACTTCATCTGAGAACTGCTGGAAAGAGATAGTCTGGGAATTAAGCGCATCGTAGTAGGAGCCGTACTTGGTGCCTGCGAAACCGAGGGTCAAGCCACCGCACTCATGGTCACCGGTTACAACGATGAGAGTTTCCTTGGGATGCTTTTTGGCGAACTCAACAGCTTCTTTGATGGAGTTATCAAAAGCAATGGTGTTCTTAATGAAAGCGGTTGCATCGTTAGCATGACAGGCCCAGTCAATTTTACCACCTTCAACCATCAGAAAAAAGCCTTTGGAGTTATCGAGCATTTCGATTGCCTTGGAAGTAAACTCAGGCAGAGTGATATCCTGGGGACGCATATCCATGGCGTAAGGCAGGGCTTTGGAATCCTGCAACCATGAATTCCATGAAATGACCTTACCGTCAGCGGGCTTAAGGTCCATGAATTCTTCTTTGTCAGTAACAACTTTGTAGCCTGCTTTCTTGATCAGATCGAGAGCGTTACCTTTGAAGTTTTTGGAATTCTTCTTTTTGTTGGTAATGTCTTTCAGGCCGCCACCGCCGAAGAAATCAAAGTTACTTTCAGAGAGGGCAACGTCGATATCATAATACTGGCCGCGAGTGGGAACGTGTGCGTAGAAAGCAGCGGGAGTTGCGTGATCGATGGATACGCTGGAAACAATACCTACTTTCTTGCCGTCTACTTTAGCCATTTCAGCAATGGACTTAACGTGCTTCTGGCCGGGAGTCATGCCGAGCATACCAATATTGGTTTTCTGGCCGCTGGCAAGAGAAGTTGCGGAAGCTGCGGAACCGGTAATGAACCTATCGGCAGCGTAAGTAGTGGTCATTCCCTGTGCGGGGAAGGTGTTCATGAGTAACTGTTCACCGGTAAATGCCTCGGTAGCACCTTTCTGAGGCAGTCCCATACCGTCACCGATGAATAGGAAAACATACTTGGCAGGCTTGCCCTTGTATACGCGGACCTTTTTAGCCTTAGCGTAAGCAGGTGCTGCGACCATAAACATGGCACAGACCATAAGGGTCATCAATACTCTGAGTTTGTTGGAAAATCTCATCACTTTCTCCTGATAAATTATTATTTTCAAAAAACAGGAACCTAATTCCCATTTCACTGGGGATTCTTATCAGGACAATGTGTCCATCACGTCACAGGAGAAAGGATTTTATGAAAACCACGGCAATAAGTAATCTTCAATTAAATATTTCACTAAAATATTTTTTTTATTATCATGGATGACTGAAAGCTGTTTTTCATTGATACACATACTCTCACACTAACAAATTGAACTATGATACATTTTGCACATACATACATTTAGGCTGGACAATTCCACCCTTGTTGAGTATACAATAGACAGTTAATATTGTTTAACAAAATAAGGACTGAATCGGTGCATAAAAAATTTCTCCCCGTCTCATTAGTACTTGCAGTTCTCTTCGGACTGGCTGTTGCCGGATATATTACCCCTGAAAAAAAAGAAAAAATTCCAGTCCGCATTTTATTCAAAAACAGCGGCGGTAAAGTAATTTTCACCCACATACGTCATCACCGGGATTATGAAATCCCTTGTGACAGCTGCCATCATGAGCGGGAAACCAGTGATCAGGAACCATTACCCTGCGGTTCCTGCCACCCGGAAGCATTCGATAAGGACTATGTACGCGAACATATCCGCTCATTTCCTGACACAAGCTATTGTGCAAAATGCCATCATGCTGAACTGGGCAAACTCAATTTCGACCATGCCGCGCACGAAGAGTATGCTGATGAAGATTGCCAGTCCTGCCACCACGACAACGATATTGAAAAAGAACCGCAGAAATGCGGAAACTGCCACACCAATGCCGGAACGGCGGAAATCCCCAGTGTAAGGGATGCCGCGCATGACCGCTGCATTGATTGCCATGACGACATGTTCGAGGCAGGCCTCAAAGGCTGCACCCCGTGCCATAAGATGCAGAATATGAAAGATTATTCAGGCGACGTCACCAGTTGCAGCCAGTGCCATCAGGAAAATGATAAGGATCTTGTGCTCAACCGGACCAATGCTTTCCACGATCAGTGCATGGACTGCCACAAAAAAATGAAACGCGGCCCATACAAAGACAGTGACTGCGCGAAATGCCATTTAAAATAAAGCGGGAAAACTGATTATGAATCCTCTTTTTTCACTGACTCCTTCTGAACGCGGCCCCATAGTCAATACCTGGGAGCAGGAACTTGGCGGCCCACTGGTGATCTCCCTTGAAATAACCGGGCTGACTCCCCTTGTGCAACAAAATGAACAAGTAGCAAAAGCCCAGCCTGTTGCAAACGATCCGGCCGGCAGAATGCCTACCGTCCACAGTTCCATCTCCGGAACTGTTACCGATATTAAAAAAGATTTCATCACCATCAGAGAAGAAGGGACCCGCGTGGCCCTGCCTTCAGATTTTTCAAGCACAAATCCCCGGACCATGCTCAATGCATTGCGCGAAAACGGAATAAATATCCGTGGGCTCAAACAAGGTTGTACCCTGATAATCAACGGCATGCCCCATGAAGCGGGAATGGATGGACATCGTTTCCTGATTGAGGAATTTAATGATGTCATGACGACCGGACTTCATTATCTGAAAAAAGCCCTCTCCCCTAAAGCATGTACACTGGCCTGTCCGACCGGAATGGACTGGACAATTCCCGGCTGTACGGGGCACGAAATAATTCCGGTTTTTCCCAACAGTCTACCGGAACTGGTCACTAAAGCGATCACCGGAAAAGAATTTCCCCCGGAAGTATGTGTCATGGACGTGGCAACGCTATACCGCATCGGCAGGACCATCCACGGACGCCAGCCAGCCACCCTTGTAATTGTAAAGGTAGGCAATACCCCCTTTCTGACTCCGGTAGGCACCCCGGTGGGCGTGCTGGTAAAATTAGCGGGGTTCCGTCTCAACAAACATGACCGGGTAATTCTGGGCGGACCTTTAACCGGAGAAGCGGTCTACAGCCTGAAACACGGAGTACGCCCGGACACGCAGGCCATTACTGTACTCAAAGCTGACAAGGACCCCACAGTAAAGGACAATCCTTGTGTGGGATGCGGTGAATGCGTAATGCACTGCCCGGCCCGGCTGGAGCCGAACATGATCTCCCGGCATGCGGAATTCGGGCTATATGAGAATACTCAGGCATACAACATCGCCTCCTGTATTGAGTGCGGACTCTGCGGGTATTGGTGCAGGGCGCAAAGACCGCTTCTGCAATACATCCGTCTGGCTAAAAAGGAACTGGCCGCCAAGCCGATACTTGAAGATTTAAGGGAGCAGCAATGAAGCCATTAAACGGGTCCCCCATACTTACCGTCTCCATCCCTCCCCATGCCCATTGCGGAAGGACTTTCAAGCAGGACGCGCTGGAGACTATAATCGCTCTGCTTCCGGCAGTCTTCTTTGCCGTATGGCATTATAATATGCTGGCGGTAAGGGTACTGGCTCTGTCCTGTTTTACAGCGGTAGTAACTGAAACTATCTGCTTATATTTCATGAAACGCGAGATTGAAGCCGACAACTATACCGCCCTGCTTTATGGACTGCTGTTCGGTTTTCTTCTTCCCCCGGCAGCTCCATGGTGGCTGGTGGCAGCGGGCAGTTCCATTTCAATTTTCATGGGCCGCATGATTTTCGGTGGCCTTGGCAGCAACCCGCTTTGCGTACCGCTTGTCGGCTGGGCAGTACTGGCTGTGTCATGGCCGGACCTTATGGACTTCGACATGACCATGCTCGCTTCAGAACTGACTTATCCCTTGAGTCAATTGAAAAATTTCGGCCCGGAAATGCTTGACGAATATTCACTGAAATCCCTGTTGCTGGGTTTTCAGCTGGGCGGAACCGGGGCAGCTCAGGCCGGAGCAGTCATACTGGGCGGAATCTACCTGCTGGCCCGCAGAATCATCAGGCCCGATATTCCGCTGGCCTTCATTGCCGGAGTGGCTGCGACCGCTGCAATTTACTATTTAGTTGATCCTCTGGAATACGGCTCCCCTGAATATCACCTACTCTGTGGGTCAACTATATTCGGAGCATTCTTTCTGGCAACGGACGGTCCTTCTTCACCTGCGGGTCACATTCCCATGCTCACCTACGGATTTATCGCTGGGGCACTGGTTGTCATCATCCGGGTCTACGGAATTTACCCGGACGGTGTTCCATTCGCCATACTGCTTGCCAATCTGATGACCCCGCTGGTCGATAAAATAAAGCCCGCACCTTTCGGGGGCATAACCAACATTCACCTGCGGAGGCGGTCATGAAAGAAGGATTGAAAATGATCGCAGTGCTGACCCTGATCTGCGCAATGTTCAGCGTCACCCTCGCCTCTCTGAAAGAAGCCACCCAAGAACGCATTGAAGAACAGGTACTGACCTATGTGCAAGGCCCTGCCATCAATGAAGTTCTCCACGGATATGACAATTCCCCGGTTAAGGACCGGAAGAAATTTATCATCCACGACACAGAAACACAAATTACGGTCTTCCCGGCCCTGAAAGACGGAAAACTACTCGGCGTGGCCCTTGAAACTTTTGCCAAAGGTTACGGCGGAGACGTGGGAGTTATGGTAGGATTCGATTTAAATGGAGAACAGCTCTCAGGAATCGGCATCACCACCATGAAAGAAACCCCCGGCGTAGGTTCAAAAGTTGCAGGACACGGCTTTACCAGCCAATTTAAGGAACATCCCGCAGCCGTAGAACTGACATCCAAGGGCGGGGATATTGAAGGAATAGCCGGGGCCACAATTTCATCAACAGCCTCGGTTGAAGCGGTGAAGCAGGCTGTAACTATTTTTGAAAAGATAAGACCGCAGATTACGCAAGCATGGTCAAAGGGGTCATAAAATGAGCAGATTATGGAAAGAATTTTCAAAAGGACTCTGGAAAGATCTGCCGCCGTTCAAGGTGGTGCTCGGCCTTTGCCCGGTACTGGCAGTAACCAAAACTGCGGACAACGGCCTCGGTATGGGGCTGGCGGTTATCTTCGTGCTGACCATGTCCAACGTACTTGTGTCCATCTTTCGCAAAATCATCCCGCCCAAAGTGCGCATTGCCTGCTTCATTGTTATTGCAGCCTCACTGGTCGTTTCAGTGGAACTGCTCATGCAGGCCTTTGCTTACCCGCTATACCAGCAACTGGGCATCTTCGTACCGCTTATTGTGGTAAACTGCATCATCCTCGGTCGGGCTGAAGCTTTTGCCTCCAAGAATCCCGTTCTGCTTGCGGCTGCGGACGGCCTAGGCATGGGAATCGGTTTTACCATATCCCTGACCCTGCTCGGCGGACTGCGTGAACTGTTCGGTTACGGAACCCTGTTCGGCAGCCAGATCATGCCCGCAAGCTACAAGCCTTTCAGCTTCATGGTCGAGGCCCCCGGCGCGTTTGTCTGCCTCGGTTTACTGCTCTCAGCCATGAACATATTCACCAGCTGGCAAGCACGGCGCAAAGGACAGGCTGTTCTTGATAACCCCAGCCACGAATGCAGATCCTGCGGCATTTGCAGTCGTTAAAGGGAGTAAGCCATGAAAGAATATTTCCTGCTCTTCATCTCAGCCATATTCGTAAATAATATTGTACTGGCCCAATATCTGGGCAACTGCCCGTTCATCGGTACTTCCAAGAAAATTTCTGTGGCGATAGGCATGGGCAGCGCGGTGGTATTTGTAGCCACCATGGCTGCATCAATTACATGGGCTGTACAGGAATACCTGCTCGACCCGTTGGGATTACAGTATCTCCAAACCCTGACATTCATCCTTGTCATTGCCTCGCTGGTCCAATTTGTGGAGATGTTCCTGAAGAAGGCCGTGCCTCCGCTCTACAAATCACTAGGCATATTCCTACCACTGATCACTACCAACTGCGCGGTGATGGGTATCGCTATCATCTGCCAGCGGGAGGAGTTCACATTTATCAAGACCGTGGCCTTCTCCTTTGCTTCCGGCATGGGCTTTATGCTCGCACTTATAGTGCTCTCGGCAATACGTGAACGGATTGAGGTCTCAAGGACACCCAAGTCCATGAAAGGCACGCCCATTGCGCTGGTCATGGCAGGGCTGATGTCACTGGCATTTTTTGCATTTAAAGGGATGATTTAAATATGGTTCTTTCATCACTACTCGTACTAATGGGACTAGGCTTCACTGCCGCTACCATTCTAGCTGTGGCCTCCAAGATCCTGTATGTTAAGGAAGACCCGCGTATTGCGCAGGTTGAAGATGTGTTGCCGGGAGTAAACTGCGGAGGCTGCGGTTATGCCGGATGCGCCGGAGCAGCCAATGCAGTGGTGGATGGTAAGTCAGGGGCCAATGTCTGCGTTATCGGCGGCATTGAAACCGCCAAGGCTGTTGGCGGAGTCATGGGCCTTGAAGTACTCGACATGGAACCGGAACTAGCTTTCCGGGACTGTACCGGAGGCGGACGGGCCGAAGAACTTTTCAATTACGAGGGAGCAGGGAACTGCCGTGCACAAGCCCTGCTCTACGATGGAGCCAAGACCTGCCCTGAAGGCTGTCTCGGACTTGGGACCTGCGTTGCCGTATGTCCCTTTGACGCCATCCACATGGGACCGGAAGGATTACCCGTAGTGGACCCGCTGGCCTGCCGCGCCTGCCGCAAATGTGTTGAAGCATGCCCGCGCGGGGTTCTTTCCATCGTCTCCATGAGTGCGAAACTGCTGCATGTGGAAGAGGTGAACGACTGCCTTGCTCCCTGCCAGCAAGAATGCCCGGCGAATATCAATATTCCCCGCTACATCGAAGCTGCAAATAATGGCGATTACGCCGGAGCGGTCAATATTATCCGCGAGCGCAACCCGCTACTGCTGGTCTGCGGACGGGTCTGTCCCCGCCCCTGTGAACTGGTCTGCCGCCGCACCCACGTGGATGAAGCGGTTGGCATCAATATGATCAAACGCTTTGTTGCTGACTGGGAAATGAAAAACAACCTGCGTCTACCCATACCCTGTGCCAAGGAGACCGGACGCAAAGTAGCAATCATCGGCGGCGGGCCTTCCGGTCTTTCCTGCGCCTATTTCCTGCGCCGACTCGGCCACAGCCCGACTATAATTGAAGCCATGCCTGAGCTTGGCGGACAGCTTCGCTACGGCATCCCTGAATACAGACTGCCTAAAAAAGATCTTGCCTGGGAAATTCAAGGCATCCTTGATCTTGGCGTGGAAGTGCGCACAGAACAAAAACTGGGTATGGATTTCACCATAAACGACCTTGAAGATAAAGAAGGTTTCGAAGCATTTTTCATGGGTATAGGAGCATGGTCCAGCGGGACTCTACGCATTGACGGGGAAGATGCACAAGGTGTGCTTTCAGGAACGGAATTTCTTACTGCGGTAGGACTTGGACAAACCCCGGCAATAGGTCCGAAGGTAATTGTTGTGGGGGGTGGTAACACTGCCATTGACGCAGCCCGGACAAGTATTCGCCTCGGATGTGATGTAACCCTGCTCTATCGACGCACCCGCGATGAAATGCCCGCCAACAATGAAGAAATTGAAGGTGCGGCAGATGAAGGAATTAAGTTTGTATTCCTGGCCGCCCCCACCAAAGTTATCATCGATGACAAGGGTAAGGCCACCCATCTGGAATGTATTAAAATGGAGCTTGGCGAACCTGATGATTCAGGACGCCGTCGTCCTGTACCTGTAGAAGGCACCGAGGAACGCTATCCTGTTGATACCATCATCTCAGCCATTGGGCAGAAGCCGCAACTTTCATGTTTCTATACGGATGGAGAGGAACAATGCAGCATTGGTTTCACGCGCTGGCGGACAATTGATGCCCATCCTGAAACCCTGCAAACATCTGTTCCCAAAGTCTTTGCCGGTGGGGACGCGGTTACAGGCCCGGATCTCGTTATCTCCGCAGTAGGTGCAGGCAGACACGCCGCCCGCTCTATCCACTATCTGCTGACCACGAATGAAATTCCAATGGCTGAAAACATCCTGCGTAAGCCGATTCCGTACACTCTTTTCAAAGACGTGGACGGCTGCAAGCACAAAGAACGCTCAGAAATGCCGCACCTCTGTTCCGGTGAGGATCGGACCAGAACATTCAAAGAAATCGAAGGCTGTCTCTGCGAAGAAGAATTGCACCATGAAACTTCACGCTGCCTGCGCTGCGGCCTGACCTGCTATGATCGGGATGTGCCGCTGGAAAATATCTTCACCAACCGGGTCGGCGAAAAAGTAGAATAATGATTCAGCCTACTTAGAAAGTGTCAGCTGCAAGGCGCAAAAAAAGGCGCACCGGGTAATCCCAGTGCGCCTAAACTTTGATTGCTCAAAGCTATTATTTCTGGAGGCCGGACTGTACGTCCCTGAGGAGCTCCTGAACCTTGGCAAGTTTTGCCTGCTCTTCTTCGCTGAGCTGTGCGCCAACGTAAGAAGCTTTCTGGTTCATTTCTTCAATAATGCCGTCCATGATAATATGTCTGGTTTTAGTGGGGAGCTTTTCAAGTTCAACCAGTCTGCCGTCTACAACAGTCATCTGGGTGTTCAGGGCTTCCACATCACCGCGTACGGTCTGCAAATCTTTGACTTCAGCGGTCAGGCTGGTCAGATTCTGATTCAGGCCGTAGAAAAATACAACAAGAAGAACTACTGCCATAAAGGAAATGATAATTGCTACCTTACCCATATCCTTCTGAGCAGTTTCGCTGACGCCGGATGCGACGTCTTCAGCCAGCACTTCTTCGTTCTGCTGGTAATCTTCCATCTGGTGCACTTTTTCAGTTGCTGCGCTCATTTTTTTTCCTCCTAAATGATCGTGTTTATAACGAAAAGCGAATATACTGCAAGGACGACTTCAAATCAAGAATTTAAACATTTTTTTAAATTTTTTGATCCATCCTCCCTGTAAGCTCTCCGTGAATCTCACAAAAAATTAAGTTGCGCAACCATGAGAAATCAAAACCGTGAACTTAAAACCTGAATAAAGTAAAAATAATTATTGTCTCCGCTTAATTCACTGAACTTTTGAAAATCATTTTCGGCACAATACTTGCTTTTTCTTAAGAAAAATAAATTTGTGGAAAAGATTTCCTAATAATATTCAGATTAATATTCTCAGGAGCATGACATGTTCACCAGCTCAGTTTTAAGCGGATCAAGCACTGCCGGAAGCTATTTTTCCAACATCGCCAACAATTCTCAGAGTGCGAAAACTCCAAATATTTCAAACAATCTCTCCCCTACCCAGATTCGCAGGCAGCTACAGATGCAATTCGCCACCATGAGTTTTGGACTCAATGCCGGTGAACAACAACAGGTGAACGGCTATTTCTCACAACTGAACAATATTTACGGTGTCAATGATTCGTCTATCCGCGAAGAGCAGGAAAAAAAATTTAAAGAACTGAAAAAAGAACTGGATGAACTCTACGGTCTCAACAAGGAACCCAAAAAGCTCACCGCTGAAGAGCAAAAGAAAGTCGATGACCTCCAGACAAAACTTGACGAGCTGTATGAAATCGTCCCCACAAAAGATCCGGAGGGAGCAGATCGCACAAGGGCAGAAAGCCTGAAATGGGAACTCAAAAAATTGTATTACCCAGAAGGTAAAATTCTGACTGCTGCTGAGAAGAGAAAAGAAGGGTCTATCCAAAAAGAATTAAAAGAAATTTTCGGTATAACCGGCCCAAAAAATCTAAGCAAAGAAGAACAGGCCACAGCTGACGATCTTAACAAACAGATCGACGAAATCAGGGGCACCACTAAAAAAGAACTCAACGAAGAAGAAAAAAAACGGGCTGACGCAATTCTCCTTGAAATGGAAAAGATTGCCGGAAGTCTGGTTACTCATGGCCTCAGCAATGCCGAGAAAAATTTGTACTACAAACTGGATGAGCAGTCTGACGCTCTTAAAGCTAAAGCCAAGGAATCGACTTTATCTGATGAAGAACAGGATAAGCTTGCCAAGATAACCGAACACATCAACACCCTGCTGGATAAAGCCGAAAAAATTCAAGAGCAGCAGGACAAGCAGGCAGGTCAGGTTCACGGACAGCTTAACGGCTTTTTCTCCCAGCTGGGCATGACTGGCGGTGGAACCCTGCTCTCAAGAAGCATATAAATTTCACTTGAAAAATACTCCATTTTCTCTTACCCCTGAAACCTGCATGGACAGAGATGGAGCAACGCTCCCTTATATATAATTTCAGGATGACAGGAGTCAGCAAATGCCGATTTATGAATTTAAATGCCCCAAGTGTGCTAAAGAATTTGACGAACTGGTAATGCCCGGAAAGGACGCTAAAGCGGACTGCCCCGAGTGCGGACATAAAGAATGTGAAAAGCTGCTCTCCATAGGCAATGTACGCCCCAACGGCATCCCCAAAGGGATGGGGGGCTACAAAGAACCATGCAAGGGATGTAACGGCTGCGGCTAAAAAAATCCTGACAACTTCAGATACTATGTAATACAAAACCCCGGAAGCCTGTGCTTTCGGGGTTCTTTTAGATCTGCGGCTTAAGTTCGAATATCATAAATTTTAGCGTCACCTGCTCGGCGGTAGCTGAAACAATTAATTTCATCAATTCCCAGCCGTTCATGAATTCCTTGCAGCCACTGGGTACGCCCCAAAGCGTGAGTCGGCACAAAGACTTGCGGCCTGATCTCCTGCGCCAGTTGCCCACCTCCAGCAAGGCTTTCCAACCTTCGATCCACATTGGAAAAAACCACATGGGGTCCATAATCAGCCACCCTCTCCACTGCTGAGCGGAAGAATGAACGGGTAAAATCAAGTTCGTTCTGCGAAGCCGTTTCCCAATCCCAACAAGCCAGATCACCGCCGTTGTACACCTTTAATCCTTCAGGGGTGTTAAAAAGGAAAGCCACCCCCAGATCATTAGACATAAGGGTCTCGATTTCCAGCCCATCAAATTCATATTTTTCATCCGGTTCAACGATAAGCGCATCTCCGAAATCAAGATCAGGGTACATTTCTTCAATATCATCTGAAATAACGGCTTTTAAAGACGCAGCCCCTGCACAAACATCGCGGTAATCCGGAGCAAAATGATCCAGATGACTGTGAGAAAAAAAGGCCGTTACCCTTCGTTCTGCCAGCACTTCACGCAAAGCGGAAAGCACCTTATTACTCCTGAACCGCCCAGCGGGAATATCAAATACATAGCTGTCTTCTCCCACTTCAAGCACGAAGCAGTTATGAAAGATATGAACAAGACGTATCTCCATAGAATTATTCAGCTTTGACGGCTTCCAGTTCTTCCATAAGGGCACGGCTCACAGGCAGGTAAACATGAGACCAGGAGGTCAGATGTCCGGCCAGATATTCAGCTTCAGGTCCGGAACCGCAAAACAAGTCGACCCGTGTTCCTTTGATGGCTCCACCGCGATCCTGCGCCATTACGATTTTAGCAAACGGAGCCTTGCTTTTCTCTCCCTGTTGCGGAAGACGGGTAGTAAGCAAAGCCAGTGATCCGAGAGGTAAAACCTTGTTATCCACGGCAACACTAGCCATGGGAGTAAGCGGCGCGCCCATGGAACCAAACGGGCCTTCGTCATCAATCCTGAAAAAAACATAACTGGGATTGGTGGTCAGCAAATCCTTAACCAGTTCGGGATTGGCAGCAAGAAAAGCCTTGATTTTCTGCATGCTCATACCCTCTTTGGGAAGAAGGCCGCGCTGGATCAGCACCTTACCGAGCGATACATATTTCAAACCGTTTTTCCCGGCATAAAGAACATGCTTCACGCTACCATCAGGCAATACAAGCCGCCCTGACCCCTGAATCTGAAGTATAAAAACATCAACCAGATCCTTTACCCACGCGACCTCAATTCCCCTGCCCTGTAAGGCTCCCTTGAAATCAATATCTTCACGATCATAGTAGGGAAGGACTTCTCCGTTCTCATGACGATAAATCAGATGCTGCCCTCTCCAGCGATGATGGAATTTACCGAGATCCAAATTCTTCAAATCGGCAGGGACACTATAAAGCGGATATGGGTAATCCGGGTGCGGGGTCAGCGATGCTTCCAGATAAGGCTCATAGTATCCGGTCAGGAGAGTTCGCGGGGCCATGGAATACCAGACAAATCTTTCATCCAAAAGCTCGGGGGACTCCTCCAGCAAAGGCAAAATTCCAAGCATTTCTTCATTGGTCCGCTTGAGCATTTCCCAGGTAATCTGCATGCGCCCATATTTTGCGGCCACACTTTTCTGAGGTTTGCGAGACAAATATCTGAGATTGCGCTCAATTCCATTTTTCAGATCAAGCCATGAAAATTCAGCACCGCCCTGATATTCAAGACGGTTTATAAGACCGGAAACCTGCGCACCATCTATCTTGTTGTATCCCTTTGCCGGAGTTTCAGCAGTAATATTGCGGGTTGAGCAACCACTGAAAAAAACAAGAACCACTATTACCAAAAAAAATATCGGAAAAAATTTCCTAAAACTCAAAAGAAGCACCGAAACCTGCCTTATTTAACAATATATTATTAATCATTAGACTGGAAAAAAAATTGAAATTAGCATACAGAATTTAAAGTATATACGTAATATATGTTGTTACTCACAATTCCAAAACAAACGCCTTTCCCACAGGAACAAGTATGCGTTTATTTCCCATCATAACAGCTTTCATTGTCATTTTGGCGACCTCTTCCCCCGGCTTCGCCGACCGCTGGGATCTTGTGATACTCACAACTTCAGGACTCAACGGGCAACTGCTTCCGGCTGAAGAAAAGAACGACCAACACAGTACTGGCATGGTACGTACTTTCGGAGGATTTGCAAGAATTCAGTCAGTATTTGAATCATATAGAGCCAAGTATCCCGGAGCGACAATCACAGTGGCAACCGGCGATGATCTCATGGGCGAGTCACTGACAAATGAAAAAGGCAAAACTGTTTTCGAAGCCATGAACATGATGGGATTCGATATTTCCACCCTTGGCAACCACGAATTTAACCGGGGTTCAAAATTTCTGGTCAACTCCCTGAAATCAAAAAAATTCCCCACAGTTATCAGCAATCTTAAAATCACCAAAAGAAATCCCCTTCGAAAATATATCCGCAGCACGGAAGTGCTTGAACGCAATTTCGTCAAGGTCGGATTCATGGGCATGATTCTGCCTGAACTTAAGCTTATCTCCAATCCCGGTTCAGGTATTTCCGTGCCTGCTGATATCAGCAAATCGGCCCGGAAAGCAGCACAGGAACTGAAGCAGAAAAAAACAGACCTGATTATACTACTGAGCCACCTGCCCCTCGAAGCTCAGAAAAAGATCCTGCAAGAAGTTCCTGAAATTGACATCCTCTGCGGCGGGCAAAGCTACAAAGACATCCTGCCCGGACAGGAGATCATCGCCCGTGACGCCCCTACTCCGGGCCTGATGGTTCAATGCGGAAATCAAGGCCGCTATGTAGGTGTTCTCAAAATAAACATGGATGACAAATCTATCCACAAGCACGAATGGACCATTATCCCTGTAACGGACAACACTCAAGAAGACAGTAACATAAAGAACTTTCTTTCAACAAAAATCAAAGACACCAAGAATATTCCTGTTACCGTCAGCCCGGTTGCACTTGATACCCGCACAGCATCAATTCGAACAATGGAAACTGTTGCCGGCAGCCTGATCAGTTCCATCATGCGCGCTAAATTCAATACTGATATCGCATTTCAGAACGGTGGTGGCATCAGGGGAGACAAAATAATTCCCGCAGGCCCGGTAACAGATAAAGACATCGACACAATGTTCCCTTTCGGTAACAAAATCACGGTCATGAAGGTAACCGGACAAACCCTGAAACAGATCCTTGAACGTTCAGTGCATAAACTGCCTACTCCGTCAGGTGCTTTCCTCCAGATTTCAGGCCTGAAATTCACTCTCGACCTGAACGGACAAGCGCAAGAACTGGAAATCAACAGTCAGGGCAAACCTTCAAAAATAAAAACTGCAGGTTCACGAATCTCCAACATTAAAATTATGGATAAATCAGGTAGCTACAAATCCCTGAACAACACCCGTAAATATTCCATTGCCACCAATTCCTATCTTGCCAGAGGAGGCGACGGCTACATAATGCTCAAAAATGTGCCGGGAAAAGTTGAAACATTTGTTAAGGTCAACGAAGTTATCAAATCCGGGATGCTGAAGCAGAAAAAGCTCAACACAAAATTCCCCCCGGTCATATATGAACCGGACGGATCTTTATACAAAAAGTAACCCTACTCTTTGTAACCAAAGATACTCTGGAGTCAGCCTCTACAAAGCAGACACGTGGCCGGATAAAATCACAAAAACGTATTATTCTTTGTGATTTAAGACATCCTGAAATTCAACTCCGTAAATGTGAAGCATAACCATCAGAAAAGACAAAATCAGCGGTCCATACAAAATTCCAAGTGGACCGAAGGCATTGATACCTCCAAGAATGGCAAGAAAAACGTAGATGGTTGAGACCCGCGAAGCCTCACGTACAATCATAGGCCGAAGTACTGTATCAATTCCGGTAACCAGCACCCCGCACCACAGCAGCAGAAAAATGGCTAATTTCATTTTACCCACAATCAGCAGATAAACAGTAGCAGGCAGCCAGATCAGCCCGGTGCCCAAGACTGGAATAAGGGAAGCAAAACTCATCATGGTTCCCCAAAAAAGAGCCGGGATACCGGCTATTGCCAGCCCTATCCCACCGACAACACCCTGCAAGACAGCAATAAAAAGACTACCGAAAAGAACCGACTTGGAAACCTTCCTGAGACTTTCGATAATAAAATCTTCCTGCTCAGACCTTAAAGGAGAAAGATACCTTACCCGGTCGATAAAACGGTCCCCATCCTTGAGAAAGGAAAAGACAAGAAAATTCATGATCAGGAAATGAGCGACAAGGCTTGCCATGTTGCCCGCAAGCCATGTTCCTGTCGTTAGCATTGTTTGCCCGAATCCCCTTGAAATTTCGAGAATCTTGTACTGAATGTCACTGGAGCTAATTTCAAGAAAAGGGAACTTCTGCTCAATCCATTGCAGGTATGTATTATAATGCTGTGAATCAAAAAATTTCGAAAAGTCAGTAGTTCTCAACCATTCGTTTATTGCAGAGACAGAATCCACCCCCTGCCCGATCAACCCGAGAAAGAAAACCACTGCCGGAATAATAATGGCAAAAACAATAATGAGTACGGTCAGAAATGCCCCGGCAGCAGGCTTTCCTCCGAGGCGGCGACATATTTTTCTGCTCAAGGGATAAAAAATACCGCTCAAAACAACAGAAATAACGATGGTATTTATGAAAGGCTTAATTACAGAATACCCCAGCGCAATGGCGGAGATAAGCAAAAGAATAAGAAAAAAAGTATATATAGCAGGAGATTTGATTATCTTTTCGTCAGGGGGAGTCATGCGCAAGTCCTTAAATCTGATTAATTATGCTGAGGGACGCCCATACTCACAGATAAAAAAAACAAGCACAATTAAAATCAGGTCGATTTAAAAATATAATCGGACATTACCGCAAAAGTATTGTCCGCCTCCCTCTTCATACGTGAGACCAACCCTTCAACGGTATTCATGCTTCCATGCTGGATAAATTTCTCAATCTCCAGCGCCAGTGATGAAAGCTTATGGGCACCGACATCAAGGGATAATCCGCGCAAAAGCGCGATTTCACACTTAAGGCATTCCAGATCACTCTCTAGAACAGCTTTATCAACTTTCGCAAGATGCAAGGGAACAAGCTGCAAAAAATGACGATAAATTTCACGAACAAGCTTGTCATTTCCGTCGAGTCTCTTGATAGTTCCCTTCAAATCAAGATTAAGGGATTTTTCAACATTTGTATCCTGCTCAATCATTACCGGAACAGAGTTTTCGCCACCCTGCACAATCGAAAGCATTGCCTGCATCAGCTCACTGGAATTAAAGGGTTTGGACAGATAACCGTTCATTCCAACATCAAGACACCGCTCCCGGTCCCCTTTCATGGCGTGAGCAGTAAGCGCAAGAATAGGAATCTGCGGATTAACACCTTCAATATACCCGGTACGGATAAGCCGCGTTGCTTCCAGACCATCCATAACCGGCATCTGAACATCCATGATTACCAGATCAAATGACTTTCTGGCTAAAAGACTGATTGCATCCCGACCATTCTCAACCATTTCCAATTCACAATTTGCATCTTCTAGAAAAGCAGATACCACCCTGCGGGTAATAATATTATCATCAGCAAGCATGACCCGCTTGAACTGGCTGAAATTTATACATTCATAAACAGAATCCTCGGGCTTCTCCGCCAATTCTTCATCAACGGGCCTAAAAACTGCGGTAAAATAAAAACTGCTGCCCTGCGCAGGCTTTGTATCCACCCAGATGACTCCTTGCAGCATGTTGACAAGATTGTGGGTGATAGCCAGACCAAGCCCGATACCACCATGCTTTCTAGTCATATAATCTTCAAGCTGGGTGAAACTTTCAAAAATTGAATCAGCTTTGCTTCGTGAGATCCCCACTCCGGTATCGGAAACTACAAAAAGAAGCCTGATGCAACCTGCGGGATACGGATCAACATCACAGTCATCCGGCATGACTTCAATTGTAATCCCACCTTTATCTGTATACTTAATCGCGTTACTGACAATATTATTCAAAATCTGAGTCAAACGACCTGAATCACCCTGTAGTTCACCGGAAATGTCAGGATGGAGAAAACACTCCATAGTCAATCCTTTATTCTCGGCATTAGGGCTATGGGAGTTTACGACCAGTGAAAGAATTTGACGGATATCAAATGCACCTTCCCGCAATTCCAGAATACGCCGCTCGATCTTTGAGTAATCCAGCATATCGTTCAGAACCCGCAACAACGAAGAGGCTGATCCCTTGATAAGCTCAACATACTCCTGCTGCTCAGAGGCGAGCCCGCTTCCGAGCAAAATTTCACTCAAGCCGAGGATACCGTTCATGGGAGTACGCAATTCGTGGCTTATGGTGGCAAGAAAAGAGCTTTTAGCTTCATTTGCGGCTTCGGCATCTGCTACAGCCTGTCGATACTCCTGCTCCATGCCATGCTTGTATAAGGCAATCTCAATGGATGAGCGCAGTTCACGCTCCTCAAAAGGTTTCAGCAGATAACCGAACGGCCCGGAAAGTTTCGCCCTGCAAAGAGTCTTTTCATCAGAAAAAGCAGTAAGAAAGACAATGGGAATATCGTGTGTTTTGATAATAACACTGGCTGCTTCAATTCCGTCCATTTCACCCTGAAGCTTGATATCCATGAGAACAAGATCAGGCAGAGTCGCTGTAACCTTCTCAATTGCCTCCTTTCCGGTTCCGGCATCGCCTGCAATTATATATCCCAAACGTTTCAGAGTCGCCTGAATATCGAGATTAACTATTTTCTCATCATCAACAACAAGAATCCGCTTGCCTGCCATCAACTATACCCCATTAGAATTTATTAAAGAAAAACTTCATTATCCGTATAATAAATATTTACCGAATTGGAAACACATTCTGTTTATTTAATAATAAAAAACCGATTCTGAAATATCCAGAACCGGCTTTATTAAATGTAGTACAAACTTTGATTTTACAAAATCTGATCCAGAAACTGCTTAAGGCGAGGATGGTCAGCACTGCTGAAAAACTCCTCCGGCGGAGCGCAGGCTATAATTCTTCCATCTTCCATAAAAACAATCCTGTCAGCAACTTCACGGGCAAAGCCCATCTCATGAGTTACAACAACCATTGTCATGCCTTCACGGGCCAGATTTTTCATTACATCCAGAACTTCCCCGATCATTTCCGGGTCAAGAGCGGAAGTAGGTTCATCAAAAAGCATGATCTTGGGATTCATGGCCAGAGCACGCGCAATAGCCACCCTCTGCTGCTGTCCACCGGAAAGCTTGGAAGGATAGACATTGGCCTTTTCACGGATACCGACCTTTTTAAGCAGGTCAACACCCACAGCCCTTGCTTCTTCTTTCTCCATCCCCTTCAGCCGGATCGGAGCCATAGTCAGATTTTCCAGAACCGTCTTGTGCGGAAAAAGGTTAAATGACTGGAAAACCATACCCAGTTCCTGACGGATGGTATTGATATCGTTTTCCTTGTCATGCACATCCAACCCGTCAACAACGATGGAACCTTTGTTGATTTCCTCAAGACGGTTGATGGAACGCAGCAAGGTACTTTTTCCAGACCCGGAAGGTCCGATAATTACGACCTTTTCTCCCGGCTTGATATCAAGGGAAACGTCACTGAGTGCGGCCAGATCACCGAAAAACTTGTAAACATTTTTAATTTCAATGATGGGACTAGCGGTCATAGTGGCTCAACCTCTCTTCCATATGGCTTACCGCTCTTGAAAGAATCAAGGTAATAACCAGATAAACAAGCGCGATCATAGTATATGTTTCAAAATACTGGAAACTTTCCGCTGCAAATTCACGTCCGCGCCTGAGAATATCTGCAACAGCAATGATAGACACTAGCGAAGAATCTTTGAGCAGAGCAATAAATTCGTTACCGACCGGAGGCAGTATAGTCCGCCATGCCTGCGGCAGAATAACCAGAAACATTGTTTCATTTTTATTAAAACCAAGCGATCTTGCGGCTTCAACCTGCCCGTCATCAATGGATTCAATACCGGCACGGAAAACTTCACCCATATACGCACCGTAACAGACGCTCATAGCAATGATGGCGGAAAGCATATCCGGTACCTGAAGGACCCGGCCCATTGCATAATAAATGTAGAAAAGCTGTACGAGAAGCGGGATACCCCTGACAACTTCAACGTAGGTAGAAGCTATCAGGTTAATAACTTTGTTGCTGGAAATTCTACCCAGCCCGGTAAAAAGGCCGATGAACAAAGCACCGAAAATTGAACAGATGGTGACTTCAAAGGTTACGACAATTCCGTCAGGAATAAAAAGAAGAATATCCCTGTACGGGTCGGGCTTGGTAATAACCAGATAAGCGATGATCCCCACGGCACCGATAAAAGAAACCCACCACGCGTTCAGTATTCCTTTATCACTGCTATCGGGAATGCTGGCCCCGTCCGTAACCTCAATCTTAACTTGTTTTTCTTTCATAATATATTTTACCCGGGCTGCATGAAAATGCCGGGACCGGCTTAATTACGTCCGATCCCGGCCATTTGTTTTCAACTCAAGCCTGCTGGCATTAGCAACTAGTTGCTGCCGAACCACTTGGCTTTGATTATATCGTAGGTACCGTCAGCCCTTACAGCGGAGAGCCCCTTGTTTATCATATCGAGCACTTCGGAGTTGCCTTTCTTCACAGCAACACCGAGATATTCAGCTTTGTCGCTTTTTACAACAAAGGCAATTTTAAGCTTCTTGGAGTACTCTTCCTGCTGCAAAGCGAAGTCCGCTGCAATGGGATCATCACAGACAACAGCGGCAAGACGTCCATTATAAAGGTCTTCCATGGCAAGTCCGATCTCGTCATAAGACTTGGGAGTTACGCCTTCTACGGATTTAATAGCAAAATACCCGGTGGTACCGATCTGTGCTCCGACTTTTTTGCCTTTAAAATCAGCAAGGGTCTTTGCAGCAGAATCCTTGGCGGTAACAACAGACTGCTGAACTTCAAAATAGGGAGCGGAGAAATTCATTGCTTTTTTACGCTTTTCGTTAATTGTAACAGAAGAGCAAATAGCATCATATTTTCCGGCTGCAAGACCTGCAAAAATGCCGTCCCAGGCAACGTTTTTGATCTTCACTTCGTAACCGGCTGCTTTAGCACAGGCTTTCATAAGATCAACGGAAAAACCTACAATCTGCTTATCTTTATTAACAAACTCCATGGGGGGCCATGTGCAGTCGGATGCAATGTTAATCACCTTTTTTCCGGCAAGAGCAGGTGTAACAGCAAAAATAGTAAGCAACAGGGCAACTATAATCTTCTTCATAAATATTCCTCCAATAAGTTAAAATACCCTTAAAATCACAAACATGAAAATTATACAAAAAAGTAACCATGTCAATAACGGTTTCCATGGACAATATTGTTTTCTTTGAATTATAAAGCGTGTAAAAAAATGTTTTCTTGAACTTTATTCAAAAAAAAGTTAATTTTCCAGATTCTTTTTTCAAAGGGGCATTACAAATGAAAAACAAAGTCAAACAAGAAAGGCAGGAAGCTGTAGAAGTTATCTGCCCCAAATGCCGTGACACACGTATTGTCTACTTCCCCAAAGAATCAATGCCGACCTGCCCTATCTGCAAGGTTGAAATGATTGTTAAGGAAGTACTGACTGAAGGTAAATACGGTTGATCGGCCCTTTGCTACAGGTATTTTGACTTAATTGCAGACAAGGACTTTAAAGGAGAAAGCTATGAAAAGAATTTGCATGATGCTGATCATGGTGCTGGCTCTGTGCTTTGCAGCCACCGCCAATGCAGCCGACATTGATCTGGCCAAGAAATCAACTCTCAACTCCATTCTGAAAAAAGGTGAACTCCGTTGCGGTATCGCTTCCGGTTACATTCCGTTTCAGATGACTGACAACAAAGGCCGCATCGTCGGTTTTGAAATCGACCTCGCCCGTGAAATGGCTAAAGCCATGGGTGTTAAGTTCGTTCCGGTCAACATGGAATTCGACGGCATCATTCCCGCGCTCCTTACCGACAAAATTGACATCATCACCGCCGGTATGACTGTCAACCAGGAACGTAACCTCCAGATCAACTTTTCAGAACCTTTCATGGTTGTCGGTCAGACTGCTCTGGTAAACAAAAAACTTGAAGGCAAAATCAAATCTTATAAAGATCTGAACAAAGCTGAGTACACCATCGTTTCCAAGCTCGGAACCACAGGTGAACAGGCTGCAAAACGCATGTTGCCCAAGGCAAAGTACAAATCTTTCGACCTTGAAACCGACGCTGCTCTTGAAGTTCTCAACGGCAAAGCTGACGCAATGATCTACGACCTGCCCTTTAACGCTATTTTCATGGCGGAGCAGGGTAAAGACAAGCTCATCTTCCTTGAAAAGCCCTTTACTTTTGAACCTCTGGGCTGGGGTGTTCGCAAAGGCGATCCCGATTTCCTGAACTTCCTCACCAACTTCCTGCACCAGATCAAAAACGACGGTCGCTACGACAAACTTTACCACAAGTGGTTTGAAAGCACCGCATGGCGTAAAAACGTCCAATAGTACATTAAGATCAACAGGAGCGGCTCATACAGCCGCTCCTGATTCAGATTGTTGAAACATGATCGGTCACATGCGCCATTTGACCGGCCCTTTCTCAACAATCTGATTTTTTAATTTTGAAAGAATATAATTTTTAAAAATCGGCTTGATTTATTATGAGTGGAACATCAATGAGAGCTCCCGGCAAAGGCCGGAACTACGAACTTTTCTGGAAGACAGTTTTCTATGTCGGCTTGTTTGCTACAATCTTCGGCCTTTACTGGGCTACGCAGCAGGTTGATTATGTCTGGCGATGGGAGCGTATTCCCAGTTATTTCTATTACGAAGATGAAGTACATATCACTTCAAACATTGAAGGCAGCGTCACCTCTATAAAACAGCAAGGTAATGATGCTATCGTCATTGTAAGGGGCGAAGATAACGAATCCGAACGATTCGAAGTGCCTGCTTCCGACCTGCAAGTTTACGAAGATGATTCTATTTTTGTAGGCGACACCATCGGTGTTGAAAAAGAATGGAAGATGGGGGTCATTCTTGAAGGTTTACTCGTAACCCTCAAAGTAAGTGCTATCGCCATCGTCTTCGGTATCCTGCTCGGCCTTTTTACCGGTCTGGCCCGAATTGCACAGAACCCGGCCCTACGGCTTTCAGCAATCACCTACATTGAACTTATCCGCGGAACTCCGCTGCTGGTTCAGATATTCATCTGGTATTTCGTGCTGGGCACTTTGATTAACAACGTGCTCGCAAGATACGATATTTCGCAGATACCGCCGCTGTGGTTCGGTATAGCCTCTCTGGCTATTTTTGCCGGAGCCTATGTGGCAGAAATTGTACGTGCAGGTATTCAGTCGGTCCACCGCGGCCAGATGGAAGCAGCTCGTTCACTGGGAATGTCAAAATATCACGCCATGAAAAATATCATCCTGCCACAGGCTTTCAGAAGAATTCTGCCTCCGCTGGCCGGACAGTTCATCAGCATGATCAAAGACTCCTCACTGCTTGGAGTCATCGCCATCAGAGAATTAACCAAAGGCACAAGAGAAGCGGTTTCCACAAGCCTCCAGCCCTTTGAGTTCTGGTTCCTGTGTGCGCTGCTTTACCTCTTGCTGACTTTTGCTTTCTCCATGTTTGTTCAGTACCTTGAGAAGAAAATGGTGCAGAGATAATGATTGAAGTACAAAATATATACAAAACATTTTACGTTCCCCATGAAGTTCAAGCCCTTTCCAATGTCTCCCATACGGTGAATAAAGGACAGGTTGTCGTTGTTATCGGCCCTTCGGGTTCCGGTAAATCAACTTTCCTGCGCTGCTTGAACAGACTTGAATACGCTGATTCCGGCCACATCTTCATTGATGGAGTTGATATTCTCTCTCCCAAGACAGACATCAACAAAATTCGTGAAGAAGTAGGTATGGTTTTCCAGTCTTTCAACCTTTTCCCGCACAAGACTGTGCTGGAAAACCTGACCATCGCACAGACAGTAGTCCGTAAAAGGTCAAAAAAGGAAGCGGGAGAAATAGCCATGGAACTGCTGAAAAAAGTAGGCATCCATGACAAGGCGGGGGTATACCCCACCCAGCTGTCCGGCGGTCAGCAACAGCGTGTGGCTATCGCCCGCTCACTGGCTATGGAACCCAAAGTACTGCTCTTTGATGAGCCCACTTCCGCTCTTGATCCTGAAATGGTCGGTGAAGTTCTAGACGTAATGAAGACAGTTGCCAAGGAAGGAATGACCATGGTCGTGGTAACCCATGAAATGGGCTTTGCCCGTGAAGTTGCTGACGAGGTGATTTTCATGGATCAAGGCATGCTCATTGAAAAAGGAGACCCCGAACATTTCTTTACCAGCCCTGAATCAGACAGGACCAGGGCTTTCCTCAGCCAGATTCTGTAATTTTTTACAGCTCAAAATAAAAGCGGCCGCTTCCATATGGAAGCGGCCGCTTTTATTTGAAAAACATGTAAAAAACTAATCTTCGACATCCTTTTTATCGCGGACATTCTTCATGGTCAGTCCGGCAACGCAACCGACCAGCATGCCAAGCAGCAAAGCCCGCTGGATATCCATAAAAAACCACCCCGCAATAGCTCCTACCGATCCGCCCACAAGAATCCCACGAGCCATGCATTCGAGCAACCGCTCAAAATTCTTATCTTCTTTTAACTCACCCACATTACACCTTCTTAACCTGAATTAAATCATCAATCTGATCCGCCTGTTCCTCGGAAAGAGACAAAAACCTAAGCCCTATGCCGGGCATCTGCGATTTCACACCCCACGGAACATTCCACAACACTTCCGATTTAATGGGGGTTTTATCGCTCAATTCCATAAACGCCACCCAAAGAGTTTCACCTTTTTTCCACCGCGAAACAGAATACAAAAAGCAACCTTCTGCGGAAAAATTAAGGGCAACGCTCTTTTCCATATGGCTGTTGGGAGAATTAATATCCCTGTTCAGCAAGACGTTCAAAACCCTGTTCGCCCTTTTGGTGCCACGTAACGATCTTGCTGTAAAGTTCTGGCAGCTCTCCCTGAAGAATTCCTCAAGAGTGTTACCATGCCCTGAGAACTTACCGGTAGGAATACAGCGTATTCCCTCAGTAGCTTTATAACTAAGCCGCATCACAGGGAAATTGTCGCTCAAAAGGTTAGCATCGGCCTTATCCGCGGCTGTTGAGCGAAGGAGAGTCGGAATATCAATCAAGAATCCGTTATACTTAATCTTATTGTGCTTGAGGGAAATTTCATGAAGAGACTCGGCAACATCACAGTCAATATCAAAACTCCTCAAAGCCTGAAGATATATCCCCCTGTTATCCCCGGGGGCTGCAACGAGTAAAATTCTCAATCTGTCCACCCTTAATGACCCTCCATAAAAAAATATCCACTTGGCTAACTGTCGTTATCAATATATACTCACAAAATCAAAAAATACACAGTTATAAAGGTTTTCAAACATTAACATAACTTAAGCCGAAAGTACTAACAACCAATACGCAAAGTTATTATCAGGCAAATTTGCTGCTTATCAAAAAAACAAACCTAAGCTGAAATTGGATACTGCCCATGGATGAAGCCCCCAAAATCTTGACTATTGATGATGACGAAAGCGTACGCCTTTCCATTGCACATTACCTTGAAGACAGCGGATACAAAGTATTACAGGCAGCCAACGGCCACGAAGGATTAAAAATTTTCCGGGAACAAGAGCCTGATGTGGTCCTGCTCGACCTCAGAATGCCTGAAATGGACGGTTTATCCGTGCTTAAACAGCTTGGACAGGAAGCCCCGCAGACTCCGGTAATTGTTGTTTCAGGCACAGGTTCATTCGAAGATGTAATTGCCACGGTCAGGCTCGGGTCATGGGATTACATTCCGAAACCCATCACTGATCTTACCGATTTAGAAAATGCAATTCTCCGCACCAGAGAAAGAGCACGCCTTCTAGTTGAAAATGAAAGATACAAAGAGGAACTGGAACGAAAAATCCGCGAACGAACTGAAGAACTGCAACTAATCAACAAAGTCCTTTCAGAAGAAATTTCCGCCCGTAAAAAAACCGAAGCACTTGTCAGGGCCTCACTTGCAGAGAAAGAGGTCATGCTTAAAGAAATTCACCATCGGGTGAAAAACAACCTGCAAGTTATTTCAAGTCTGCTCAGCCTGCAAAGCGGCTACACCGATGATGCCGAAGCACACAACCTGCTGCGTGAATGCCAGCACAGGGTTCGTTCCATGTCCATGCTGCACGAAAAACTTTACCGCTCCGAAGATCTATCACGCATCGATATGAACGAATACGCACTGACCCTGATCAGCTTCCTGCTCCGCTCCTATTCCGTGGATGGAAAAGTCAGCCCCTCATATAAAATTAAAGACATTCATATGGGCATTGATTCCGCCATTCCCTGCGGCCTCATCATTAATGAGCTTGTTTCCAACGCTCTGACCCATGCTTACGAAATGAATACCGGAGGTGAACTTGAAGTTTCCATGCACAGGGAAAATGACCGTATCGAGTTGAAAGTATCCGACAATGGCGTAGGACTACCTGAAGATTTCTCCATAAGCGGTTCAAGAACCCTTGGTATGACCCTTGTGGAAACACTTGCACAGCAGCTTAACGGGGAAGTCAACTTTTTCAATGACAACGGGGCTACATTCCAAATCAGCTTTCCCGGCTAAACTCAGACTTGATTGAAATTAAAAGGCGGTGTAGCTTGCTAGCCGTGATCCTTGCAATAGAACCACATAAGAAGGAAAAAAAATGGAACTCAGCTTTAAACAGATAGATGAAATCACCGTTGTAAAAATTGAATCCTCGGAACTGAACCATGTCGTCAGCCATGATTTTCAGCGTCAGATCAACCCGATCTTCGAAGAAAAGCAGTTTAACATAGCACTTGATATGGACAGCGTTGACTTTATGGACAGCATGGGTATCGGCACTCTGATCACCCTGCGCAACAAGCTGATGAAAGAAAAAGGCAACATTGCCATGTTCAACATCAGTGACCGGGTCAAAAAAATCATCGACATCGCCGCCCTGCACAAAGTTTTCGAACTTTACGAAACTGAAGAAGACGCAGTAAACGGCCTCAAAGAAAAAATGCTGGCCTAACTGAACTCGATATAAACACCGGGCAGGCTGGAAAGTCTGTCCGGTTTTCTTTTTTCATCCTCCACCCATCACAATCATGTCTCCCAAAGAAAATCTGTTCCATCCTATTCTGGCTACTGTAAAAGATGCTGCACGCATAAGTCTGGATCTGTTCAAAATAATGATCCCGGTGGTCATTGCCGTTAAAATTCTTCAGGAATTCAATCTGGTAGGCTACCTGGCCGCTCCCCTTGCCCCGGTCATGAAGCTGGTAGGGCTTCCCGGTGAGATGGGTCTTGTCTGGGCCACCGCACTCATCAACAACATATACAGCGGCCTGATAGTCTTCCTGAGCCTTGCGCAAGACCAGCCCCTGACAGCTGCGCAGGCAACTGTTCTAGGCACAATGATTCTTGTGGCCCACTCCATGCCCGTAGAATTGCGGGTGGTCCAAAGCTCAGGCCCCAAGCTCGGATTTCAATTACTGATCAGGATGGCAGCGGCTTTCCTGATGGGGCTCATCCTGAACCTAGTCTACCAGAACTTTGACATGCTTCAGGGGCCGGCCAATATCCTGCTCACCCCGGACAATTCCGCCATTGAAAAAACAATTTTTGAGTGGGCCTTGGGCGAAATCCGCAATCTTATTTCCATCTTCGGTATAATTTTGTGTCTGTTGGCGGTCATGCGCATCCTGACCAAAATCCGGGTCATTGCGGCCATGGATTTCCTGCTCCGTCCCTTCTTGACCATGATGGGAATCGGAACCAAGGCTTCTGCCTTAACCGTAGTAGGGTTAACCATGGGCCTTTCCTACGGCGGCGGCATGATCATCCATGAAACAAAATCCGGGCGCATTGATAAAAAAGACGTTTTTTATTCTCTGACCCTGATGAGCATCTGCCACAGCCTGATCGAAGACACCCTGCTGCTCATGATGATTGGCGGACACGTTTCCGGACTCTTTTGGGGACGGCTGATCATGTCCTGCCTGATTGTGGCGGCATTAGTTCAAATAACCAAATTTATACCGGAAAGCTTTTCCGACAAATATTTATGGGGACTCCCCAAACAATCTTAAAAAAACAAGGAATGGATATGATAGTTACTACCGTAAACACCGAAAACGCGCCTGCCGCAATCGGACCGTACTCTCAGGCTACCATCTACAACTCGCAAGCCTTTGTAAGCGGACAGCTTGGACTTGTCCCGGAGACAGGCGAATTCGTTTCCACTGATGTGCAGGAACAGACAAGACAAGCCCTTGAGAACCTGAAGGCCATTCTTGATGCCTGCGGAAGTGCCATGACCAAGGTCATCAGTGTTGACGTTTTTCTGACCGACATGAACGATTTTGCCAAGGTTAACGAAGTCTATTCCGAATTCTTCGCCAATCACAAACCCGCACGGGCCGCTGTTGAAGTAAGCGCGCTGCCTAAAGGCGGACTCGTTGAAATCAAGTGCATTGCTGCTATTTAGTTAATTGATGCGCTATCGCGCTATTAAGAATGAAAGGATTTTGCCTCCGGCACTTCGCTTAGCATATCTTACTTGAAATTTTAAAAGGGGCCTCGCGGTCCCTTTTTTGCTGCCAAAAATCCGTCCGTTTTCCGACACTGCCTTACCGCCTACGATTTGCGTACTTATCTGCCAAAGGAAAAAGCACGCAAATCAAAGTAGTTACTCACTACCAATAATTACTGGCACGTATTCTGCTTATAAACAAATAAGACGGACAAAAAGAACAGACTAAACAAACACAACAATAAATTTAAAAATAAGAGTCGTTCTTCATCCATCTTTAAAAAATGTTCTGGACTGATAGGCGAGTGCAGGAAACGGTAGAAACGAACAGCTTAGAAAAAAATTATACACAAAAGCGATTCTGCCCTCCCTCCCGCGATTGATCCGGACATTTTTTTATGCCCGAATTTTAATCCTGAATCAGGGATTGCCCTATCTACTTTCACCTGCTATCGATTCCAGCCATGAAGCAGGAAAAATTCACAAATCCTTTCAGTATTGTTCTCTTTGAACCGGAAATTCCGCCCAATACCGGAAATATTGCCCGGCTTTGCGCAGGAACAGACACCGAGCTGCATCTCATTAAGCCGCTGGGCTTTTCCATTTCCGACAAGCATCTTAAGCGAGCCGGGCTTGATTACTGGCCCAAGGTAAAGCTTTCCGTGTGGGAGAACTGGCAGGACTACAAAGAAAACGCAAAACCCCGGCGACTTGTCACCACCAGTGCCAAACGGGGAACCCATCTTTTCGATTTTAAATTTCTACCCGGAGACCATCTTGTGCTTGGCCCGGAAACACGAGGCCTGCCGGGTTGGATGTTTGATGAATTCGAACATGCGGTGAACATCCCCACCACGGATAACGTGCGCAGTCTGAACCTTTCCACCTCGGCTGGGATCATTCTCTATCAAGCACTGTCCTGTCTGGACGCAGAAGTTTCTTTTAAATAACTTTCCTCAATAGACACTGATTGCCGCACTGCAATTTGCACACTGCACTTTCTTGCATATCATTGCGGCAAGAGGTATATTCGCCCTCGAATTTCAATCTTCAGCGGAGAATCTATGCGACTTCTTATTACCGGCGGATGCGGGTTTATCGGAACCAACTTCATCTACCTGATGAAAGAAAGACATCCTGACTGGAAACTATTCAATCTCGATAAACTGACCTACGCCGGAAACCGCAAGAACCTGTTTGATCTGGAGCAGGATGACAAGTCCGGCTACACATTCATCCAAGGCGATATCTGCGACAAGGAATTCGTCACCTCTGTGCTGCACGATTACAAGATCGATGCAGTGGTCAACTTTGCGGCTGAATCTCATGTGGACCGCTCCATCAATGACCCAGCTCCCTTTCTGACCACCAACACCCTCGGCGCGCAAAACATGATGGAATGCGCCCGCAGTGCCGGAATCGAAAAATTCGTCCACGTCTCCACTGACGAAGTCTACGGAACCCTCGGACCGAATGACCCGGCCTTCAGCGAAAAAAATCCCCTTGAGCCCAACAGTCCCTACTCTGCCTCCAAGGCCGGTGCGGATCTCATGGCAAGGGCATACTTCGAGACCTACAAATTTCCCGTATCCATAACCCGCTGTTCCAACAACTACGGTCCCTACCAGTTCCCGGAAAAACTCATCCCGCTCATGTTTATCAAAGCCACTGCGGGCGAAAGCCTTCCCATCTACGGTGACGGCTCCAACGTCAGAGACTGGATCTACGTTGATGATCATTGCACCGGGGTGGAACTCACTCTGCTCAAAGGACAGCCCGGAAAGGCTTACAACTTTGGCGGTGCTGCTGAAAAAACCAATCTTGAGCTGGTTAAAGAGCTTCTGGAAATTCTTGGAAAAAATGAGTCGCTCATAACTTATGTCAAAGACAGGCCCGGACATGATATGCGATACGCCATGGACTATTCACTGGCTGAAAAGGAACTTGGCTTCACCCCGGCAGTGACTTTTGATGAAGGAATCCGCAAGACCATAGAATGGTACCAGAACAACGGACAATGGCTTGAAGATGTTCGCAGCGGAGCTTACCGCGAATTCATGGACCAATGGTACGGAGAGCGAAAATGATTGATTTAGCAGGTAAAAAGGCAGTAATTCTCGGTGGACGAACCGGACTTCTCGGGCAAAGCCTTGCAGAAAAAATGCAGGCGCAGGAGATTGTAACCATTCCTCTGTCCCGCTCCGACTTTGACCCCATGAACGAGGAATCCCTGATAGCACTGCTGGAAAGGGAAGAGCCGGATTTCGTAATCAACACAGTGGCCTACACCATGGTAGACCTTGCTGAAGATGAAGAAAACAACGCCCACCTGCTAAACACCACACTGCCTGCCACATTGGGCAGGCTCTGCAAACAATTCAATATCAAGCTGATTCACTACAGCACGGACTTCGTCTTTGACGGTAAAAAGGACTCTCCCTACACGGAAGAGGACCGTACAAACCCTCAGTCTGTTTACGGAGAAACCAAGCTGGCCGGAGAAGAACGACTAAGCGAACTTGATTACGAAGATATCCTGATCATCCGCACAGCATGGCTGTTTGGCCCGCACAAAACCAACTTCGTACATAAAATCCTGAACTTTGCCAAAGAAAGGGAAAACCTGACCGTCGTTCATGATCAGGCCGGATCGCCCACCTACACACCTGATCTTGCAGAGTACACAATTGAGCTGCTCAAGAATGAAGCCAAGGGAATTTTCAATGTAGTCAACTCCGGTAAGGCAAGCTGGTGTGAACTGGCCACCGAGGCCATCAACTGCTGCGCCATCAACTGCCGGGTCGACCCGGTCCCAACTTCCGCCTATCCCACCAAGGCCACCAGACCGCCCTACTCAGTGCTGGACACCTCAAAATTTACCGAGGTGACCGGAACAACTCCGCGCCCGTGGGTTCAGGCTCTCAGGGACTATGTTTACAACGACCTGAAAGACCATCAGGAAGATTAATCTTCCCGCCAAAGGAAAAATGAAAAAAATATCCCCTGAACTGCTGCGGGATTCCATTCAGTGCGCCATGACCTTGTTCTGCATCTGGGTGGGATACCGCTTTTATCTTTTCTACCAATGGATGATCGGCAAATCCGACATTGCCGTAAGCAAACCCGGAGCCGTGGAAGGATTCCTGCCAATCAGCTCCCTGCTTTCCCTGAAACAGCTTTTCAGTAAAGGAATCTTTGATGAAGTGCATCCAGCAGGGCTGACCATTTTTATCGCAGTCATGGTCATGAGCCTGATCGTGCGCAAAGGGTTCTGCGGCTACCTCTGTCCGGTTGGATTTATTCACAATCTACTAAACAGAATCGGACGTAAAACAGGCAAGATCATTACCATCAAAGGGAAAATCGAACTCGGGATGCTTATTCCCAAATATATTGCCTTGGCCTTTTTTGTGAACATGGTTTTCTTCAAGATGAGCGGACGTGAGGTGGATACCTTTATCCATTCTCCTTACAACTTCACAGCCGAAGCCAAAATGATGCTCTTCTTTACCGATATGAGTCTGACTGCTGCCATTGTGGTCAGTGTGATCCTGCTGCTGGGAATTTTCATCCCCTATTTCTGGTGCCGCTTCCTCTGTCCCTACGGAGCACTGCTGGGCATACTTTCCAAAGTATCCCCGGTTGCCATCAAGCGTGATGAGGACAAATGCATCAGCTGCGGAAAATGCAATACGGCCTGTCCCGGCGGAATTGAGGTGGACTTGAAACAGACCGTCAACTCCGCTGAATGCGTCGGCTGCACCCAATGCATCAACGCTTGCCCGGTGGACGGCTGCCTGAATGTCACCGACCGTTTAAGCCGGGTAAAACTGCCGTGGTATGTAATCGCTGCCGGGTCGCTGCTGATCCTGCTGGTCTACTATGCAGCTGCAAAATTCACCAACCACTGGGATTCACCGTACCCGCTGGAAATGCTGCGTAAATATTATATGATGATGTAAAAGAACAACTGAACTTTAAAATCAAAAACGGCACCTCACGACTATCTAAGTCGAGGGGTGCCGTTTTTTTGTAACAGTGGTAAATTTACATAAATCAGTTTATCATTATACCCTAATCCGCACTAGCACCCCAATTAAAGGAAGCAACCATGAACCGCAAAACCGTTTTCAAATTGCTTTTTGCAGCCCTGTTTCTGCTGTTTATATATTGGGTCTCAACATATTTCGTCGCCTACACTGATGATGCCTATCTGGAAACGGACATCATCCGCATGGCTCCGCGAGTGAAAGGGCATGTGCTTTCGGTTGAAGTAAAAGACAACCAGATGGTTGCAAAAGGCGAACTTCTGGCAGTCATCGATCCCACTCCTTTTCAAATCAATCTTAAAAGCTCAAACGCAAGACTGAATCAAGCCCGTTCAAGACTTGAAATGCAGAACAAAAACCTTGAAGCAGCAGAAGCCCTGTTCAAAGAAAGTCAAGCAGCTCTAACACTTGCCGCAACAACTGAACAAAGATTCCGCAAACTTATAAAAGCTAAGACCGTATCAAGGCAGGCTTATGATGAAAAACTGGAGGCTTACCGCAAGGCATTGGACAGACACAAGGAAACCGGGGCGGAAGTAGCCGAGGCAAAGGCCGCTGTCGTCGCTCAGACACACGATACACATCATGCGCAGGCCCAGCTGGATATGGCGGAATATGAAATGAAACACACCAGACTATATGCCCCGGTGTATGGATTTATCACCGCCCTGAACATCAAACCCGGTGACTATGCTAAAATCGGCCAGCCCATCATGGCTGTTGTTTCAGATGAAGACTGGCGGGTAGTCGCCAATTACCGCGAACAGCTGGTACGTCATATCAAACCGGGACAACATGTAACCGTGCATCTGGATAATTACCCGTGGCAGCTTTTTGATGGCGAAGTACAGGGAATCGCCCGCGGGGTTTCGCGCAGTCCGGTCTCAAAGAAACTGCTTCCCTATGTGGAACCGAAGACTAACTGGATCAGGCTCTCCCGCCGCTTTCCGGTACGTATCCACATCAAAAGACCGGAAAGAATCCGCCTGCTAAGCGGTTCCGATGCCCGCACAATAGTCGTGTACTGAGGACCTTGAAATGCATGCCGCCATTGTCTTCCGTGATTTCAAGCAGGGTCTTGCCAAAGAATTAAGCCGATTTAATGCAAATCAGGCCCGTTGCGCTCTTGGAGCGGCCATGGCAGCTCTCTGCGCGGTGCTCATCGCCAACTGGCTGAATCTGGAAAAACCGTACTGGGCAGGAATTTCCGCGCTGGTGGTTTCCCGCTCAAGCTATGATGCATCGCTGATCAAGGGTACACTGCGCATTATCGGAACCATAGCCGGATGTCTGCTGGCCCTGATTCTACTGGGGACGTTTATTGACAACGTCTTTGCCATTTTATGTCTTATCTTTTTTGCTTCTGTAGCCACTGTAATGGTCTCGTCCCTACGAGGCAGGGACAGCTATGCATGGTCCATGGCTGGCTTCATGATTGTTCTACTCTCCATTGCCGGGCTGGTCGTACCGCACTCAATATTCAATTTCGCTTTTTACCGCACTTTTGAAATCAGTCTTGGAACAATCATGGCAATCATCATGAGCGCGATTTTCAATCCTTCCCCACCGGAAACAGACAAGACCTCACAACCATCAACTACTCCCTCTGCAAACACCGACAACCATCCCGATACCAACAAAATGACAGCGAAACAGGAATCAGAGTTGGTCAAGCAGGCTATCAGTCTGGCTCTTGCCATGGTTTCAGTTCCCCTGATCTGGAAATGGCTGGACCTGCCGGGAGTCCTGCAAATCGGGGTAACCTCATTGATCTTGCTTCAACCAACCCCGGTAGAAACATGGCGCAAGGGAATTCTGCGACTGCTGGGATGTGTGACAGGAGGAAGCATAGGCCTGTTCCTGCTCGGAAGCACAGCGGGGCACTACCTTATTACTTGGGGTGCTGCCTATGGACTGCTTATCTTTATTTTTTCCTACATTGACCATGGCGACCCGCGCTGCTCCTACATGGGTCTGCAAGCAGGCATAGCCCTTACTTTAACCCTTGTGCAGGGTCTTGGTCCGGGCACAGAGCTGGGGCCTCCAATTACAAGACTATGCGGTATCCTAGCCGGACTGATTCTCTGGAATATAATTCATGCACTCTTTGAAAGGAACAATCCCGACCCCATAGATGAAGCCAAAAATTAAGCCCGGCTGAGAGATTCTCAACCGGGCTTAACTCATTTTATTTTAAGCAGCTTTAGACTTTAGCAGCCTGAAGTTCTTCAACAGTGTATTCCCATACAGTGTCATGGGGCTCAAGTTTTTCTTCGCTGAAGAAACGGGGCAGCTGATCGTCACTCTTGGTGAAACCGGCCTTGCGGTTGAAATCAAGTTCATCCTTAAGGGTGTTCACACCGAGAGCGATGAAGTCTTCAACGGTGAATTCGATACCGTGTGTTGCGGCAACGAGGTCACAGATGCACTGAACTGCATCTTCGGTATCCAGAACTGCGAAGGCTACGAACAGACAGAGGCCGAGACCATCAATGGTTGCGGTAGCAATCTGGAGGTTCTTGGAAAGTTCGATCTGACCTTCTTTAGAAAGAGGATCAACATCACCACCGACCTTGAGGATGTTGGTAGCTACTGCGTAACCGGCAGTGTGGTCGCCGCCCATGGGGGTAGTTGCGTAGGTAACGCCGACACCCTTTACGGAGCGGGGATCGTATGCGGGCAGCCCCTGTCCCTTAACAGTGGGGATGCGGTCAACGCCGAAAGCCTGACCTGCGAAGTCTGCACCGTTACCGATGATGCGGCCCATGGCATCGGCAGAACCGATCTTCTTAAGCAGCTCGATTCCGGCTTTACTATCGCCCCATTCAAGTACACCGCCGTCCATTGCAACAGCCATGGTACAACCCATTTCAATGGTATCGATACCTTTTTCGTCACAAATACGGTCCATGGTAGCGATATCGTCGATGTCTTTGATCAGGCAGTTTGCGCCGAATCCCCAAACGGTTTCGTACTCAAAACCGGAGGTCAGGTAGTTACCGTTTTTATCGTTGTAACGCTGGGAGCACTGAATAACACAGCCGGTGTGACAACCTTCTTTGGTTTTACCGCCGCGGGATTCAATAACTTCAGCAATTTTTTCACCGGAGATTTCTGCTACATCGTCAAAACGACCGTAACGGAAGTTTTTGGTGGGCAGTGCACCGGCTTCATTAATAATGTTAACGAGGATAGCGGTACCGAATGCGGGCAGGCCTTCGCTGGTTACGGGATGACCCATGAGAATTTCGAGCCAACGCTTACGCGCAACCTTGAAAGCTTCTTCATTAACAGGCTTGATGCGGCCCTTTGCTTCAGGATCAAGAACAACAGCCTTAACCTTTTTGGAACCCATAACAGCACCCATACCGCCACGACCTGCGGAACGTGCAGGATTCAGGTGGGGATCGGAAAACTGGATGGTAGAAGCAGCAAGACACTGTTCACCGGCAGGACCTGCCAGAGCGGTAACAGCCTTGTCGCCGTAGGTTTCTTTGAGTTTTTCGTGTGCAGGATAGTTATCCATGCCTACGATGGGAGTAGCATCTTTGAACTCTACGCGGTCTGCGTAAATTTCAACAATGGAAAAAGGAGCGTCCATTTCAGGCTTATCTTCAAAAACAATAGCCAGAATATCGAGACGGGGCAGAACCTGTGCGAACTGGCCGCCGGAGTTACTTTCTTTGATACCGCCAGTCAGGGGAGACTTAGCACCACAGGAAAGTCTACCGGAGTTTGCTGCACCGGAACCGGCAAGGATACCGGCAGCCCATACGAGCTTGTTTTCTGCGGAAAGAGCATGACAATCACCGGGAACTTCGCTGTTTACGAGTTTTGAAGTCAGAGCGCGTCCGCCGAGACCTGCGTAATCACCGAGTTCTTCAAATTTGAACTCTTTGGTACGGGTGTTGATTCTAAGGATTCTGGGCATAATAACCACCTATAGATTTTGAAAAATTAGTAAAACCAACCTTCGTTCTTAAATAAATCATTTCCGTTAATAAGTGAGGTAATTATATACTTGTACACACGCTTGTCAAAGATTTTAAATTATATCCGGGCAAGCACATAAGTTTTTATTATATCTTTTTTGACATATTTATACTTTTTGTTGCAAAACAGCACCAACAACTTTGCACAATACATATAAACACAAACACAACTCGATCTATTCTACATTAAATAATCACCACAATCGCAACACTACATTACGAGAGTTTGCAATATTTTAATGTTACATTTTTTTCATGATTATTGACTAGCTTTCAATTTTCAGAATATTTTAACTTCAAATACAATAAACCAGCTCCGACACTATGCAATGGGGAGAAGAAATGACGATTGAATCAAAAATTCGGACAACCATTACCGACCCTGAAAATCTTGAAGAAATCTACCGGGATGACCCAAAAGGGTTTCGCAAATCATATAAGGATGCGTTTGTAAATCAGCAGGACTCACTTTTATTCCGAGCATGGCAGGCTAGGCTTAATTTCTCGCCTGCAAAGACTCAAGCCCTTTCATCAATTGACCTTATGATCATGCTCCTGCTCTGCTTTGCTGCCGGGACCCTGCTGAAAATTCCGGAATGGACAGACCTTGATAATTTTGAACTGTTCGGCTGGATGGTCTCGCTGATCCCACTTTCAGCCATGTTCCTTTACACAATGCACATGCACGGCTGGCCCAGAAAGACGACTAAATTTGGAATCGGGATCAGTCTTTTTCTGGGATTATTCATGACTTTCATCCCTGAAAAATGGGATGACGTGTATACGCTGGTCTGCCTTAATTTGCCTTTCTTTCTCTGGTCCCTATACGGACTATGCCGGGTTGCAAATAACTGGCAATCAACAGACCAGCGAATCGAATACCTGCGCTTCAGCGGAGAGTTGATCATTCACGCAGGGCTTCTTTTTTTAGGGGGAGGCGTACTACTTCTGCTGACCTTCGGATTATTTGACATGCTGCACATCGACAGTAGTTGGATAATTGAAGATCTGGCGATTTACGGAATGGCTTCAATCCCGCTGGTGGCAGCATGGGCTACGGACACATACTCTGCTGCTCGAAAACTGGTCCCCTTATTAGCCCGTATTTTCTCGCCGCTACTGCTTGTACTTATTCTCAGCTACATGGGGGCAATGGCATGGAACACTGAAGAACTTTTTCAGGACCGCTCCACCCTGCTTACCTACAATATACTGCTGCTAAGTGTGCTGGCGACTGCCGTATTCACGCTGACAGGACGGGGAGAAAAAGGAGCAGGCCGTCTCAGTACCGCAGTAATCAGTTTAATGGTTGTAGCAACCGTTATTCTTGACCTTGTAGGAATCTGCGCCATCGGATGGCGTATATTCGAATACGGCCTGACTGCTAACCGGATGAGTGTTCTCGGCTCTAACCTTGTTACTTTCGGAAATCTGGCAGTCATGGGCATGGGCTACCTGCGCTATCATTCCAGCAAAGGAACACTGGAAGATATCGAGATCGGACTTGCCCGCTACCTTCCCCTTTATGCAATCTGGACCGGCTTCTCGGTCCTCGTATTACCTTGGATTTTTAGATATTAAACAGACGATAAAAAAAGGGGCCAACGGCCCCTTAATTATGCATGAACGTAATTTGCGAGAATAATTGCCAGCCCACAAACAAAGCTGGCTACAATTGCCGGACGCCCTCCAAAGACTCTGAACTTCTGATTCAACCCGGCTGCGCGCATTTTCCAAATCATGATACATGGCAACAAAACCGCAATTACAGTAAAGGCTGCACCGGCATGAGCAAGGGCTGCGATAAAACCGTCCGGTGCCAGCATTGATGCGCCAAGCGGTGGAAGAAATACAATAAGACTGGTCCCGATGCGTCCCATGCAGTTATCTTTGCGCTTAAAAGTTTCAGCAACAAGATCGAACAAACTCAACGAAACACCCAAGAACGAAGTAATCAAGGCCAGTGACGCAAAGACAGAGACGACAGTCTGGACCCACACGGTTCCACCGCTGATCAAATCGACCAAAGCATCAACGTTTGTGATTGAAGCAAGCTGCTCCGGGGTTGTGCTTCCAAGGGAGAGAAACAGCCACAGAAGATAGCAAAAACTCGGCAAGGCCCCGCCGAGAAGTAAAATTCGCATGAGACTCTTTTTGTCTTCCCCAATATAATTCACAATACTTGGAATACAGACATGATAGCCGAAAGAAGTAATCAAAACAGGAAAGGTTACAAAAAGGGCTTGAGGAGTAGGATTGCCCTGCGAGAGAAAATTTAAATTCATCTGCCCACCAAGAGTTCCGAAACAGACAAACATCGCTGCAATCATCAAAATGAAAAGATATTTATTCGCCTGCACAACAATATGAGTCCCGGCAACAAGAACCACAATGCTGATGGCAGTAAAAAAAGCGGCCCCCAGCCGGGGCTCAACTCCGATTGCATTGGAAACAAGACCTCCAATTCCACTAAGGTATGCCACAATCAGACAGTACAACAAAAAGAAAACACTTCCGGTTCCTATCAGCTGTCCGGTATGTCCAAGGATTTTGCGGGTCATGAAATTAAAATTAACGCCTTTCCCGAATTCCAAATTAATTTCCAATAGCATCAAAGCAGAGTAAGCAGCCACGACCCACATAAAAACAAGAGCACACGCTCCAGTGGTGAATCCGAGATTTCCTAGAGTCATTGGCAGGCCCAGCATACCTGCACCAATAGAAGTTCCAGCCACAACGCTGATTGCGCCTAGCGTTTTAGTATTCAAAACAATCTCCTTAAAAGATAATCATCAAAAAAACACCTGCATTCCAAGAAAGAATACAAGGGTTGAGTCTGACAGAAGTTGGAAACAAAAATTATATAGACGGGATATTGAAGCACACGGAACAAAGACCAAATGAAGTTCATTCTGAGCTTTGAAGCAGAAATTACTTATTTCGTATTCCCTTTTAAAAAACATACTCTTATCGAAATTATTTGCAATAATTTTAAGGATAACAAATTTATGCGTCAAATTTAAAGTTTCCACACTAAAACGCTAGACCATAAAAAAACGGGAACGCCCAGAGCATTCCCGTTCATTTAAATCTGTATAAATCAACCAAGCAGCAAAAAAAGATTACCTACGTGTATGATCGAATTTACTTGCCGTAAATAAAATCTTCCCCGTTTTCTTCATTTTGCTTCATGAGCAGTGCTGATATTCGCTGATAGCGTTCATTCATCATTTGAAACATATTAAATTCTTTCTTAAAATCAGGACCTAAATCCTTAACACGTTGTTCAAAAATCCGGCATGCAAAATTATAGAGCTCAATATCCTGCTCATTGTACTCGCGCACAACAGCTAACTCTTCCTCTGCTATTTCATCTTTTTTCTTTCTGACATTACGCTTCTCATACAAGATATTTTCAAGATTCATCATCTTCTTCAGCATCAGCAGACTTTCATCAAATCGCTCTGTAATACCGACGAGATGCAATCTCTGTAAATTTTCCATTGCCCGTTCAAGCATGGTCCTACCATCATCTACAGCACCGCAAAGAGATCGCGTCATCAGATTTTTCCCGCGATATATGAGCTCAGGACGCTCACTGCTCACATACTCTGCCAGAGTGACGTTCTCTTCATTCAAATATTTATAAAGGTGATTCCCCGGCCATGTACGTAAAAAATTATATTCAGAAACAACTCTCGAAATCGGCTCTCTTAAAAAGGTAAAGGCATTTTTACCCATAAAACCGGAAAAGAATTCATCAAAATCGTGCACAAAGACATGCCCTTGAACAAGCTTGATCCTTTCCAATTCTTCAGTGGTAATCTTTTTGAATAAACTGAACTCTTCTTTGGTGTATACAGAGCAAATTGTTTCTTCAGGGAATTTAGCTGCAAAAATATGATTTAATGTTGTCCCTGCAGTTTTTGGAATATGCAAAAAAAAGAATGGGCTATGCAAAGGAACTCCTTAAGCGGAAGACTCAGATTAATTTGGCTAAACCATACAGACAACATGTTTTGTTTTCAGAACTATCCGTAACAGCTTTTAATATTATCCAAACCACACCACAAGATCAATCAACAAGAAACGCACAAAAAAAGCGGGAACAGCCTGAGCCGTTCCCGCTTGAATAAGCAATCTGAAAGTTTCTGAAACTATGCAGCTTCAGCTTCTTCCATATCGTCTTCGATCTTGCTGGGTCCGAATCCGAGAAGGATGGGGCTTGCAACAAAGATTGAAGAGTAAGTACCGACGCCGACACCGATGAGCAGTGCAAGGGCGAAATCGTGGATTACGCCGCCGCCCAATGCGAACAGAGCCGCTACAACCAGCAGGGTTGTGCCGGAAGTAAGGATGGTTCTGCTAAGGGTCTGGTTGATACTGATATTGATGGTTTCAGCGAGGGAATCACTGATCTTGCCGAGCAGATTCTCACGGATACGGTCAAAAACGATAATGGTATCGTTCAGGGAGTAACCGATGATGGTCAGCAGGGCTGCGATGATGGTCAGGTCAAACTCCTTGCCGAGCAGGGAGAAAATACCCACAGTAATCATAATATCATGGATAAGTGCCACAATTGCACCAAGCGCGTAATTAAGCTTCAGGTACCAACACAATCCAATAGTAATGAACAGTGCACCGAAGATAAGTACGGTGGTGGACATACCGATCATCTGCAACAGGGTGATTCCGCCGAAAAGACCACCGGCCATTATTGCCGCAGCAAACCAGCGTTTCTCAAAACGACCGGAAATGTAAATAGCAATCAGGAGCACCGCGAAATACAATGCTTCGATAGCCTTGGTACGCAGGTCGGCACCAACTTTGGGTCCAACCATTTCCAGACGCTGAATTTCAAAGCCGGTACCCTTCAGACCGGACTCAAGCCCGGAGGATATTTTATCCCTTACCTCTGAAGAACTGATCTCGGAGGAAGAAGTCCTGAGCAGGATTTCATTGTCATCGGCATGACCGAAACTCTGAACAACCAGTCCGGGAAGCTTAGCTTCCTTGAGAGCACCTTTAACGGTCTTTACGCCTACTTCTTTATCAAACTTAACCTGAACCACAATACCGCCGGCAAAGTCGATGCCGTACTTGGGGCCGCCGTTCATTACCAGAGAGCCGAGTCCGAGAAGGATCAGCACAGCGGAAATGACGAACGCCTTGGCCTTGAATCCGATAAAATCGATTTTGGTATCGGGTTTAATTATCTGCAATCCCATTTATTCACTCTCCTTAAATGTTCAGCGGCGCATCAGCGGCACGCTTGGAGGTGTAAAGATCAAACAAGATGCGGGTCACGAAAATAGCGGTAAACATGGAGGTAAGAATACCCAGAGTAAGTGTTACCGCGAAACCGCGCACCGGCCCGGTACCGAACTGGTAAAGAATAACCGCAGCAATCACAGTGGTGATGTTTGCGTCCAGAATAGTCAGGGTCGCTCTGCTGTAGCCTTCAATAATAGCAGCCTTAGCAGTAAGCCCTCTTCTGAGTTCTTCTCGTATACGTTCGAAAATGATGACGTTTGCATCAACAGCCATACCGATGGTCAGGATGATACCCGCAATACCGGGAAGAGTCAGGGTCGCGCCGAATGCTGCAAGACCTGCAAGGATAAGTACAACGTTGAGCACCAGCACAATGTCAGCAACAAATCCGGCAAAGCCGTAATAAACAAGCATGAAAACCAGCACGAGAGCACTACCTACAACGGCAGCGGCAACACCCTTATCAATGGATTCCTGTCCAAGGGAAGGACCGACAGTTCTCTGCTCGAGGATTTTAACCGGAGCGGGCAGTGAACCTGCGCGCAGGACAATAGCAAGGTCGTGTGCTTCTTCAGTGGTATAGCTACCGGTAATAGAAGCGCGGCCCCCAGCAATCTTATCCTGAATGGTCGGCGCGGAATAAACTTTTCCGTCAAGAACGATAGCCATGCGTTTCTTGATGTTTTCACCGGTGACCCGTTCAAAAATTCTTGCGCCCCTGCTGTTAAAGTTCAGGGTGACATAAGGCTGGTTGAACTGGTCAAAACGGGTCTGAGCATCGGTGATGTATTCACCGGTCAGCATGGCGTCTTTCTTAAGAACAATTGGTTTTTCAATGTACGAACCGTCGGGAAGTCTGTGCATGATGACAGTAACTTCACGTCCGGGGGCAACAATGCCCTTCTGTGCTTTTTCAAGATCAGCAGCTTCGTCCACCAGCTTGAATTCAAGATGTGCGGTCTTACCGATGATTTTGATGGCCCTTTCGGGATCCTGCATACCGGGCAGCTGCACCTGAATGCGATTGCCCTGCTGTTTGCGGATATCCGGCTCAGCCACACCGAACTGGTCAATACGGTTGCGGATGGTCTTGATAGCCTGATCCATAGTCAGCTTGGTCAGGTACTTCTTGTATTCCGGTGTAGGAGCAAAAACGTAAGTGACTTTGCCGTCAGGCTTCACTGCTGTACTGAGAATAGTAAGGTTTCCGAAATTTTCCTTAACGAGCTTTTCCAGCTTTTCCTGCTGGTCCTGCTTAAGGAGAATTGCTTCAACTCTCTCGCCCTTGAGAACTTTGGGCTTCAGTACAATGATGCCTTCCTCACGAGCAACGGCCTTGAGGTCGTCTCCCATACGAGAAAGGTTGTTATCCATGGCTTTATCCATATCCACACCAAGTGTGAGATGGATACCGCCCTTAAGGTCAAGTCCCAAACTGATTTTGTCATCAGGCAGGAAATGAGCCATTCCCGAATTCTGAACCGCAGGCAGTGAAGGAAGGAGGTAAGCAACTCCAAACACGACAACAAGCAGGGTCAGGACTATTTTCCAACGAAGACTCCCGTTCATCTCCTCTCCCTTTATAAATTCAACTAGGATAGGTTACAAAAACACTAAAAAGGCAAGCACTTACGGACTCATCCGAAAAGTGTCTTGCCTTGATAGGCTTCACTACACCAAAAGACTTACTTGTCTTTCTTTTCTTCTTTTTTCGCAGGATTAGCGAGGTTGGAGACAAAAGATCTTTCAACCTTGACCTGAAAGCCTTCTGCAAGCTCAACGGTCAGTTCATCGCCATCTACAGCAGTTACCCTGCCGTAAATGCCGCCTGCGGTAAGAACGCGGTCGCCTCTCTGGATTGCTTCCAGCATGGCTTTGTGCTCTTTAGCTTTTTTCTGCTGCGGTCTGATGAGCAGAAAATAGAAAATTGCAAACATGAGGATGAGAGGGAGAAAAGAACCAAGTGCACCCATAGGCCCGCCCTGGGCCTGCTGTCCGGCTGCACCCATCGCGTGTGCGACATCTGCAAAAAACATTACGTCCTCCTGAAAAGACTGTGTACGAATAAAACAATCCGCCTATTACACGGGGACATACATATCCCCGTAAGGGCGGTGTGACCGTGGTAGAAGCTTCATAAAATCTGAAGCCATTATTCTTGCCGCATCCACACCGATTTCCTCTGAATAATCCCGGACAATCTCGGCTATTGCCTCAAGATCGCCCTTATCCACGGGTTCAACCATTATTTCATGGCCGACCATATCCTCGGAAACCTTTCCACGCACGTAGATTACACCTCCGTGCATCCCGGTCCCAAGCGACATTCCCGCGATGGGAGCATCTGGTTTACCAGAAAACATGCCAAGAAGTAAAATCACTCCTCCGGCCATATATTCACCCAGAAAATCACCGGCCTTGCCGCCGATGACAATCACAGGCTGCTGATCCATATAAGATTTCATATGGATTCCTACCCGATACCCGACATCGGACTGAACGTAAATAGTTCCACCACGCATTGCGTAACCCAGAACATCCCCGGCAAACCCCTTAATGACGATCTGTCCGTCATCCATGGTATTTCCGGTGCCGTCCTGCACATTGCCGTTCACAACTATTTTCGGCCCCTTCATAAAAGAAGCCATGTCCTGACCGGGCGTGCCGTTGACTGTGAAAGTCAAATTCCCTTTAAGGGCTGTAGCTATGTACCTTTGTCCTACAACATTGTCGAGAACGAATTCACCTACTCCGTTTCGAACATTTTCACGCACTATTTCATTGAGCCTGCGGTAATCCATGCCTGTGGCATCTATATTTAATGATCCAGCCATACCGTCACCCGTCCGCCTGAACTATGACCGGTTCCCCGGCCTTGGGCATCCAGACCTCATCAAGGTCGGGACAGACCAGCCGTATGGCACTTTCCTCACTGGACATGTAGACCCGGTCATCCTTCTCAGCCACTACAAGCGGCCGCAGCTTGATGCGGTCATTCAGTCCCCACAAACTGTCTGAATCCGCCACCAGTATGGCAAACGGACCGTTCAACATTGCACTTGCGTATGTGGTTCTCAGTGCGCTGTAAAGCTTTTTCTCCGGGCCATCCATTTTTTCAATTTCCTCCCAGAAAGGAGGTGCAAAAACAGACGAAGCCAGTTTTCGGCTCAAACCGTGCTTACGTACCAATAAATCAATTAAATAAGCAACAACTTCCGTATCCGTATCCATGGTGCATTCATATCCGTGAGTACACAAATACCGCCGATTAATTCCATATGATGAAATTTCCCCGTTATGCACAATGGACCAGTCCAGAATGGTAAACGGGTGCGCGCCGCCCCACCAGCCCGGAGTATTGGTGGGAAACCTGTTATGCCCCGTCCAGATATAAGCCGCGTATTCATCCAGACGATAAAATTCCGCAATGTCTTCCGGGTAGCCCACACCTTTGAATGCACCCATGTTTTTGCCGCTGGAAAGAACAAACGCGCCCGGAACCTCTTTATTGATCTTCATGACCACGCCGACAATGTAATCGGATTCGCTCCCTGCGCTGAACCGGGATTGGGGCCGCAACTCTTTAGGATAAACAAAGAACCGCCAGACCACCGGCGGATCAGGGATGGTCAATACTTTTCGGGTCCTGATAGGTTCAGACTCATTAATATCAAAATATCTTTTGATAATTACTTCAGCCTTATCAAGGGCCTGCTGATCATCGCAAAGCAATTGCAGACAATATTTATCGGCCTTGTCAGGATAAATTCCATAGGCCGCAAACCCGCCGCCCAGCCCATTACCACGGTCATGCATACAACTCATGGCCCGGATGGGAATATCGCCGGGAATGCATGCACGGCTTTTACTGATTACACCGAACACCCCGCAACCGGATATGTCCTTCTCAAAATCATGATAATTTTCTGGTGCTTTCATGTTTGGTGCCTCCGGCGGCTTACTTTGAATCTGGATTCCATGCTTTGTTGAAAAATTCATCGGGCCACATGAGTACATCCGGTTCGCCTTGGCTGAGTCTCTTACGGGTAATCGCGTCTACTTTAAATTTGAATTTAATAAACGAGGTATACATTCCCGCGAAATCAATATCACCGACCAACACGTAACCGACAAGCTGGTCTTTCTTGAAAACCAGCTTGCGGTAACTCTGCTTGCGTTCATCAAAAAAAGTATAGATTTCGTATTCAGAATTATCTGGATCAGGATTGACCTCCCCCACTGAAATTGTGGGCAGCCCGAAAAAACTTATCGAACTCATGGACATGGTTCCGGGATATTTCGATTCATTCCCTGCCATATTCCTTCCGGCATAATAACCTTGGGTATATGCGTTGGACCAGACCGGAACGACTTTATCTTTATCAAAGATTACGTCACGGGCCTGTGCCACATCCCCGGCAGCATATATTCCATCTTTTCCGGTGAACATATTGTCATCAACAACAATGCCCTTATCCACCCTGATCCCGGCCTGCTCTGCAAGTTCGGTATTGGAAACCACCCCGATGGCAATAACAATGGCGTCCGCTTCAAGGAAACTTTTATCTTCCAGCAGAATTCCGCGCAGCTTGCCGCTTTTGTCGCGCACAATATTTTTACCGCTTACCCCGCAGCGAACCAGCATTCCAGCTTCCTCAACCCGTTTGGCGATCAATGCGGCAGCTTCTCCATCATAAGCAAGGGGTAAAATTCGCTGATCACTCTCAACAACAGCCACCTCAACTCCGCGATTATACAGGGATTCCGCAGCCTTCAAACCGATCAGCCCGCCACCGATCACTACCGCCCTTTTCAAATCTTTAACCGACTCAATCAAACGGTATGCATCCTTAGCGGCAGTAAAATTATAAACACCTTCCCCTTCAAGACCATTTACCTGCGGCACATAGGGCTTGCCGCCTGTGGCAAGAAGAAGTTTTTCAAACTGGATCTGCTCACCTTCAGAGGTCCGCAACTCCCGCGCTTCAAGATCAATCTTATTAATATATGTAGCCAGCTTTAGATTTACATTTTTCCCCTTGTAATAATCATCAGGGCGCATGGACAATCTTTCCGGACTGATTCTTCCAGCCAGCAGATAGGAGGTCAGCGGCTTGCCGTAAGCAGCAGTATTCTCGGCCCCAATCACAGTAATCGGGGTGTTGCGGTCATATTTCCTGATGCCGTCAATGGCTCCCAGAGAAGCAATACCGTTACCGATAATTACATATGCCATAACTACCTCTCCTCGTATCTCAAGGCTCGATTGGGGCAGGCTTCCACGCAAGCCGGGCCGTTTTCCCTGCCGGCGCAAAGATCACATTTGATAATCTTATTATTATACTTGTCACGCTGGATGGCCCCATAAGGACAGGCCATGATACAGGTCCAGCAACCCACGCATTTATCAGCATCGTAAACCGTAATTCCGGTGACTTCATCCTTAGTCAATGCACCTGAAATACAAACCGGAACGCATTCCGGTTCTTCGCAATGCCTGCAACTGATGGCAATACAGACTTCATCATCTTCAATCAGCCGCTTACGGGAAACCAGACCCTTGGCCCGCTCTTCCTTGTAAGCAAGAACAAGATCATGAGATTTTGAGTGAGCAGCAAGGCAACCTAAAACACACAGGCCGCACCCGATGCACAATTCCCTATCCGGATAAATACGTTTCATATTTGTTTACCGTCCCGCATGCTTGACACCCAGAATCTGCATTTCAGCTTCAGTCAGTCCTACAGCTCTTAATTTATCCCTATTCCCGCGCAGACTCTCAATAGAATTCAGCCCCATACCGCCGAGCATTTCTTCGATCTCATGGGACCAGCTGCGCACAAGATTAACCAACCGCTCTGCCGCAACTTCCGGGTTCTGACGCTTGGCAAGCTTCTTATCGTTGGTGGCAATTCCCCACGGACATTTCCCGGTATAACAACGCCCGCACAAGGTACAACCCACGGCGATCAGAGCCGCTGTCCCGATATTGACCGCATCCGCCCCCAGAGCAATGGCCTTGATCACATCGCCGCTGCAACGAAATCCGCCTCCGGCAATAATTGAAGCCTTGGAACGAATACCTTCGTCCCGCAACCTTTGATCCACGCTGGCAAGAGCCAGTTCAATAGGAATACCTACATTGTCGCGAGTCATAGCCGGAGCCGCCCCGGTGCCGCCCTTCATACCGTCAATGGTAAGGATATCCGCCCCGGCACGGACCACGCCGGAAGCAATAGCCGCAACATTGTGCACCGCCGCAATCTTAACCGCCACCGGAACACGGTATTCCGTTGCTTCCTTAAGCGCGAAAATAAGTTGCAGCAGATCTTCGATGGAATAAATATCATGATGCGGAGCTGGCGAAATAGCATCTGACCCCGGTGGGATCATACGGGTTTCGGAAATCATGCCGTTAATTTTCTCACCCGGAAGATGGCCACCAATTCCCGGTTTTGCACCTTGTCCGACCTTAATCTCAATACCTACCCCGGCATTCAAATAATCGCTATGAACCCCGAAACGACCGGAAGCAACCTGTACAATGGTCCACGGTCCGTATTCGTAAAGTGACTTATGCAGCCCGCCTTCTCCGGTGTTGTAGACCGTGCCAAGCTCCTTGGCTGCCATAGCCATTGCCACGTGCAGGTTATAATTAATAGCTCCAAAAGACATGCCTGCAAAAGTAATCGGGGTGGCAAGTTCTATCTGGGGAGTCTGTTCAGTTTTTAATTCAGGAATACCGTCTGCATTGAGTTCAACCTCCACCCGGTCCGGTTTGAAACCAAGGAAAGTTTTAAGTTCCATAGGTTCACGCAGCGGATCAATGGAAGGGTTGGTTACCTGACTGGCATCCAGCAGTAGTCGATCCCAATAAACCGGGATATCAACCGGACTGCCCATGCCTGCCAGAAGCACACCTCCGCTTTCGGCCTGATTATAGATGTTACGTGCGAACTCAGGACGCCATGTGGCATTGGGCCGGAAATCCGACTCATTCAACTTGATTGTCAGTGCCGCAGTGGGACACATGGCCGCGCAACGGTGGCAGCCCACACATTTACGATTGTCATGGGCAACTTTTTCGCGGGCATCGTCCCAGAAATGCGCATCATAAGAGCATTGTCTGATGCAGACTTTGCAGTCGATGCACAGGTCCGGGTCGCGCACTATGCGGAATTCATGGAATGTGCTGGCAAATTTTCTGAAAAGCAATGATGCCTCCGGCGGCTCTCCGAGGGCTTAAACCCTTTTGCAAAAGGGTTTAAGAATCCCAAAAACTTTTAATAAGCTTCGCTACTGAATTTATTCAGTTTTGCGTCATCCAAAATCACTTAACAACGGGCCAAAAATTCAGATGCCTTGCTGGTGAGTAGCCATCGTAAAACGCTTCTCCTAGATTGGAAAAGTTGACTTTGTTTTTCCAATTGATCTTTTTGGCGTATTTATCGTTAGGCAGAAAACAGCGACGGCTGTTTTTATTGCCCACCCATGGCTTGTTGAATTTCTTTAATTTGCTGACCACAGGCCAGAAACCTTTCTTTTCATTGTAAGCTTTTCGCTGGGCTTGTAAAAGACGTTTCTGTTTGCCTTTGTCATTTCCTTTGTGGAAATAAAAAAAAGCAGCCCCTTTGCGGATCATCTCTTCGTTTACAAAGACATCATCCAGATAAATCCAGCCGATTATGCGCTTATAGCGGTCCTTACCTTTCCCGGCATATTCAATACGAACCCGCTTGCCGAGAATCAGTTTATTAAGCAGGGCCTTAGAATTTTGAGCGTAGTACTGATCAGCTTTGCCGTCCCGCCCTATTTCAGGTGTATCAATTCCGGCAATGCGTACACGTTTATTATTTGCAAGTATAAAGGTGTCGCCGTCTATCACATAACGGACCTTACCTTCAAAAGCCGATGCTGTTACCGCACTGAACAGCAGGCAACAAAGCACAAAAAATAAAACGGGGCCCTTCAGGACCCCGCTTCGTGACTTGATTATTCTAACTTTTCCTTTCGGCATTTAATTCCTTTTATTGCGCCCAGTGAATCAGACCTAATGAATGGGGATCGAGCAGGAGTTCATGCTTGGGCAGAATACGCACGGTATAGCCGAACCTTCCGGCCTCATGAGGCATTACTTCGCCTTGATAGACATGCCATCCGCCTCCCAGATCCTCTTCCGGGGTCATGACCACAGTATTGCGTCGGGCGAACTTGCCATCCTGCCCAACAGGGCCGGAGTAAATTTCAACCTGAACATTATCCGTGGTCAAACCATTCAGAAAAACTTCTGCGGTGACGATAATCGGCTCTTCCACATAAACATCGGTATGAGTTTCCGAAGTAATGTTGCGGACCTTGAGACTCGACCATTTGGTCATCACTTCCATTCTCCATGCAGCCAGATCCTTGGCACCCTGGAAGTCATTCTTATGCATGGTGGCGTAATTGCTGAAAGCAGGCTGGTAAGCCTTTTCAGTATAATCTTCCACCATACGGTTAGCGTTGAATTCCGGCCCCAGAATCCGAAGCGCCTTCTTGACCTTGGTAATCCAGCTGCGGGGAAGGCTGCCGTGTCCACGGTCATAGAATTCGGGAATTATGTCATTTTCCAACACTTTGTAAAGAGTCTGACTCTCCACAAAATCCTGATATTCATGGTCATTGTAATCTTCTCCGCGACCGATAGCCCAGCCGAGACTGTTATCAGACTCATAGGCTTCATCCCACCAGCCATCCGGGGTGCTGAACTGAAGCACGCCGTTAGCCATGGCCTTCATACCGCTGGTTCCGCAAGCTTCAAGAGGACGCCTCGGAGTGTTCAGCCAGATATCACAACCCTGAACCATGTAATTGGCGATCTTCATGTCATAATCTTCAAGGAAAACAAGACTCATGCGGCACTCTTCGCGGCGGCAGAACTGAATCAAATCCTGAATGAGTTTCTTACCTTCGTTGTCCTGCGGATGAGCCTTCCCGGCAAAAATGAACTGCACAGGCTGCTTTGCATCAGAAACAATCTTGAGCAGCCTTTCCTTATCCTTAAATAAAAGCCCGGCACGCTTGTAAGTGGCAAATCTGCGCGCAAAACCAATGGTCAATGCACGGGGATCAAGCACTTCGTCCGCAAGTTCGATTTCCTTGCGACGTGCACCGATATTCATCAACTGGCGACGCAGACGCTTACGCACGAAATCAACCAGCCTTTCCCTGAGCCGCTCATGAGTGCGCCAGAGTTCAGCATCCGGAATATTGTCAGTCTGTCTCCAGACTCTTGTGCAATCCGGGTCCTCACGCCAGTTCGGGCCGAGGTAACGGTCAAAAAGGAGTGAAAAATCAGTGGCAACCCATGTGGGCATATGTACGCCATTGGTAATGGCCCCAATGGGTACATCTTCCACCGGATACTGCTGCCACACTTTCTGCCACATGTTACGCGAAACATGCCCATGCAACTTGGAAACACCGTTGTTAAAACGGGAAAGTTTAAGCGCCAGCACGGTCATACAAAATTGTTCCGCATCATCACGGGGGTCTTCCCTGCCGAGGGAAAGAAAAACCTTATAAGCAAGGCCCATGGTCTGGGCATACGGTTCAAAGTACGGACGCATCAGATCCGCAGGAAAACGGTCGTTACCCGCCGGAACCGGGGTATGGGTTGTAAAAATACTGGATGAAGCCACCATTTCCATGGCTGCTTCAAAAGAAAGACCGTGCTCGGTCATGAATACCCGGATGCGTTCCAACCCGGCAAATGCAGAGTGCCCTTCGTTCATATGAATGACGCTGGGCTCAAGACCGAGAGCAGCAAGAGCCTTGACCCCGCCGATTCCGAGCAGAATTTCCTGCCAGAGACGCATTTCAAGGTCACCGCCGTAAAGGCGGGCGGTTATATTGCGGAAATTAGCCGGATTTTCAGAAATATTGGTGTCCAGCAGATAAAGAGTTACGCGCCCCACCTCAACATACCAGACTTTGACATGAAGAGGCTCACCTTTCATATCCAGAGAGAACTTAACCTCATTACCGTCTTTATCCTTGGCGGCTTTGATGGACATTTCCTCGAAATCGTGACTGGGGTAACGCTCCTGCTGCCAGCCGTCCTGCGTCATATACTGACGGAAATAACCATGCTGATAACAAAGTCCGATCCCCACCAGAGGGATGTTCAAATCACTTGCGGATTTCAGATGGTCACCTGCAAGAATCCCGAGACCGCCGGAATAAATTGGCAGACTGAGACCGATACCGTATTCAAAACTGAAATAGGCTACAACAGGCTCACCTTTCTTGGCACCTTCAAACTGGTAGGAGCAACCTTCGCGGGCAAGGTAATTTCTCTGCACCTTGGCAGCTTCCTTAAGGCGTTGCACAAAAAAATCATCGTTAGCCAGCTCCTCAAGCTGCTGCTGAGGAAGACTGTTCAGAAACTTTACCGGGTTCTGCTGGCAATCACGCCAGAGAACCTGATCAATTGAAGAAAATATACTGGCAATGTCGCTGTTCCAGACAAAAAGAAAGTTATATGCCAAGTCCCAAAGCTCATTGAGCTGACTGGGCAGACGTGGAACGACGCTGTATACGCGAAGCGGCTGCATAGTTATCTCCTTAAATAATGATTCGAAACGGGATGATTAATCGAATATATCAGAAACCCCGAACCTTTTACACTCATTTTTATTATTTGCCTTATTCAGGTTAACATTTCAAGACAGTTTAGCAATATTCTGGATAGAAAGTTGACACATTCGGCTTACAAGAGCATTCTGCCTCTTCAAAATATCACTTGTTCAAGGATAGTAAAGATGAATCCTACCCAATCCAATCCAGTTGAAGTAAAAGTTAAATTCCTCAATGAGACCGCCCGCGAAGGAAGTCTCGACTATGCCACGCCCAACTCCGCCGGAGTGGACCTGCGCGCCTGCATTGAAGATGATTTCGTGGAAATCGAAGCAGGCGGAAGGTACGCTTTCCCCGCCGGGATCGCTATTGAAATAACATCTCCGGGTATCGCCGGATTTATTTATTCCCGTAGCGGACTGGGCACCAAAGACGGACTGACCGTCAGTCAGGGAGTCGGCGTAGTTGACCCTGACTACCGTGGAGAAATTAAAGTTTCCCTGCTCAACACATCGGGCGAAAAACGACGAATTGAGCGTGGACAACGCATTGCACAGCTCGTTTTCATGCCCTACTGCCATGCCCGGCTGACTCCCAGCGAAGAACTTTCCGACACATCCAGAGGTGCCGGAGGATTCGGACATACAGGTAAAAAATAATCTCCACTGAAATAAAAATACCATGAATAAACACGATACGCTCGTAGCCGCTGAACAAAAATCCATCTGCAATACCTATGGCAGATATCCCGTAAACGTAAGCAAAGCCAAAGGCTCCAGACTCTGGGACCTTGACGGCAAAGAATACATCGACCTGCTTTCCGGCATTTCCGTGGTCAACATCGGCCATTGCCGCGATGATCTCGCAGACGTAATGGCTGAGCAGGCCCGCAAGCTGGTACAGGTCAGCAACCTTTTTTATCAGGAAGAACAGGTGGAGTGTGCTGAAAAACTGCTCGCCACCTGCGATGCGGACAAGGTCTTTTTCTCCAACTCCGGTGCGGAAGCCAACGAGGCCGCCATCAAACTGGCCAGACGGTATATGCGCACTGTCAAGGAAAGGGATGCCTATGAAATCATCACCCTTGACGGCTCATTCCACGGACGGACTCTAGCCACCCTGACTGCAACAGGCCAGACCGGTCCCATTAAAGACGGATTCGCGCCCCTGCCTGAAGGATTCAAATACGTTCCCGCAGGAGATGTAGAAGCCCTCAAATCCGCCATTACCGACAAGACCGCTGCGGTCATGATCGAGATGGTTCAGGGTGAAGGCGGCATCAAGCCGTTACCCGAGGATTACGTCAAAGCTGTGACCGAACTGGTTGCCGAAAAAGACATCCTGCTCATCGTGGACGAAGTTCAGTCCGGGTTGTGCAGAACCGGAAAATGGTGGGCACACCAGCATTATGGAGTCACCCCGCATATTTTCACCTCTGCCAAGGCTCTTGCCAATGGTCTGCCCATGGGGGCCATGTTTGCAACTGAGGAAGTAGCCAAAGGGTTCACCCCCGGCAGCCACGCCACTACTTTCGGCGGTGGCGCACTGGTTTCCAAAGTAGCATCCAAAGTCATCGACATCATGACCGAAGATAAACTTGACCAACGCGCAGCCGAACTGGGCGATTTCTTCAAGTCCGAAGCCGGAAAACTGCAGGATAAGTTCCCCGGAAAAATCAAATCCGTACGCGGACTCGGCCTCATGCTCGGTGTGGAACTAAGCTTTGACGGCAGCGAAATCTTCACCGCCCTGCGCGAACAGGGCTTCATCCTCAATCTGACCAAAGGAACAATATTAAGATTGCTCCCGGCCCTGACTATTGAGAAAGAAGACCTTGTTATGTTTCTCAAAGCTCTGGAAGGGCTTCTGGCAGAACAGGCATAGCTTGACCAATAGGTTATACGGGCTTATCTTAACATTATGAATGACATTGCACTTGCCACACCTGTAGAAGGTGGTGTTCAGGACACCAGCCTGCAACCTTGGTTGCCAACCGAGCGACCCGATACCGTCCCGGACGGCATTGACGGGCCTACTCTGAACCTGCACGAACACGAGCAGCAGAAGGCCGTGGACAATGCCATCCACAGTCTGACCGGCAAGGGTAATCTCATTGACCGTATTGTCTAAGCAAAAATTACACAAATAAAGCTGGCAGACTGATAAGAAAGTGCCAGATGCTAGGAACCAAAAAAAGACTGGAACGACGCGTATATAGACATACGTGAGTTTCAGTCTTTTTTGCGGTGACGACGCAGATGGTGCTTTATCATCAGTCTGGGCTCAGGTACTCGGTAGAGTATCTGGGCATTTTCATGTACTGCTATTTCAAAATCCAACGAATCATTCAAACTGATCTAAATATAAGGAACACCAATGCCAAAACTGCTCAGAATCCAGTTTACCCTTTCCGAACTGGAAAGTGATGAATGTCAGGTTTATCTTGGCGCACGTGTGGCTCACGGCTGGGAAGAAAAGCCCCTTGATGACGATTCCATCTTTTACACCATCCATCTGGAAGACCATCCGCTGGGCGTTGAGATTGTGGAAGAAATAAAATCCCGCTGGCCTAATGCAGGTTGTGTTGGTGAAGAAATCGAAGACGAAAACTGGGGCCTTGCATGGAAAGATTATTTCGAACCCGTCACCTGCGGACAATTCGAAATACTGCCCCCGTGGCTGCTGGAAAAAAAGACCGCAGGCAAAGAGCATATCATCATCGAGCCGAAAATGGCTTTCGGCACAGGCAGCCACCCCACCACCGCCCTCTGCCTTGAACTGATCAGCAAGCTTGCCGAAGAAGGCAGACTGAATGCGGACATGGAATTTTTCGATCTCGGAACCGGGTCGGCGATCCTAGCGATTGCACTTGCCAAGCTGGGTCTCAAAGGAGTGGGTGTGGACATCGACCCGCAGTCCATCGTTTGCGCACAGGAAAACATGGACAACAACGATGTGGACGGCGTCATTCTTTCAGTAGGCTCTGCCGATTCCATTGACCCCAAGCTCAAATACGAACTGGTCGTAGCAAATATTCTTTCAGGGCCGCTCATTGAACTTTGCCCGGACGTAACTGCACGTCTCAAAGAAAACTCAATCCTGATTCTGTCCGGTATTCTTGTGGAACAGGCCGAAAAGGTCGCAGCAGCATACATACAGGCAGGACTGCCCGCCCCCGAAATATTCACCATGGGCGAATGGGCCGGACTTCTCTGGCGCGATGTAAGTGCGGATTAATTTGAATGCGCTTCGCGCTTTTTGATTAACAGATTTTGCCTCCGGCGGCTTAAACCCTTTTTGAAAAAAGGGTTTAAGAATCCCAAAAACTTTTATTAATGCTTCGCATCTTTTGTTTATATGAGTCGTGAACAGACTTTATTAGAATACTACGAGACTCTTTCAAAGCACCTCGGCCCCAGTCATTGGTGGCCGGGTGAAAGCCCGTTTGAAATTGCCGTGGGTGCTATTCTAGTCCAGAATACAAACTGGACTAATGTTGAAAAGGCCATCAATAATCTTAAAGCAAACGATGGTCTGACCCCGCAGGGCTTGCGTAAATTTTCCATGGAAAAATTGCAGGAACTGATCAGACCTTCCGGTTTCTTTCGTATGAAGGCGGTAAGGCTCAATAATTTCCTCGATTTCCTTGACGCCAATTCTGCAAGGTGTATCACGGACCTGGAAGAAGCAGAGACCTTTGAACTCCGTGAGAAGCTGTTGGCAGTCAACGGAATCGGCCCGGAAACCGCAGATTCTATTTTGCTTTACGCTTTGAACAAACCCATGTTTGTAGTCGATGCCTACACGCGCAGGATTTTCAATCGCCACATGCTGATTCATGAAGACATAGACTATCATGAATTACAGGATTACTTCATGGACGTACTTGATCCAGATGTGGAAATGTACAATGAATATCATGCGTTGATTGTGAGGACAGCCAAGGAATGGTGTAAAAAATCCAATCCTGATTGTGAAAACTGCCCGCTGGGTAAATTTCTGGAAAACTGATTTCAAACTATGTCCCGATTTTCTGTAAAAACCTACTTAGTCACCGTGACCTTCGCATTGCTTATGCTGTGCGGGGTTTCTTTGGCTTCTGCTGATTCTACGGTAGACAGACTGAAGGGAGAAATTCAGGACACAAAACAGACCGTAAAACAGCAGAAGCAGGAACTGCTCAAGCTGACCCGTGAAGAACGCAATATGTTCGGAGAGCTAGCCGCAATTGAAGACCGCATTACCAATGTGGAGCGGGAACTTTTCCGGCAGGAAGACGATCTGGCAGGGATTATGGAAGACGAGCAGGCAGCTAAAGCTGATCAACGAATTCTTGAAGATGAGCTTTCAGAAATAGTTGATAAGCTTAAATCTATGCTTACCAAGCTATGGCCTGTCCACTCCCGCAAGCTTGAAAACAAATTCGGTTCACTTGACGACTGGGAAAAAGCTGACCGCAACTTCGTTTGGCTGGCATCCCTGTACAAAGAAACCAAAACCGAACTGAATAAAGCGCAAGAAAAAGCTGACGAAATCTCGGTCAACCTTGAAGTCCAGAAAGAGCTGCGCAAGAAAGCGCAGACCAAACTTTCAGGAATTAACAAAACCAAAGACGGATTGCTCAAGGACAAACTCAGCCTGCTTAGCGGAATTAAATCCATCCGCGCCCTTAAGATCAACAGAGAGCAGGAGCTGAAAGGTCTCCTTGAAACAATTAATAAACTGAATTACAGACTTAAGAGTCTCACAAGCAAAAAAATTGCTACTTTTAAAGGCTCCTTACCCCGTCCTTGCGCTGGAGACGTCAAAGCCAGGTTCAAGCCTTCCGCCAAACCGCCGATACGCGGTATCGGAATCCAGACCACCGGAAATGTTGATGTAAAATCAATCTTCTGGGGCAAAGTTGTCCATAATGACACTCTCAGGGGATTCGGGCGGGTTGTGATTATTTATCACGGCTACAACTACTACTCCCTTTACGCCTACCTTGCCGAAAGCTTTGTTAAAACCGGACAGGAGGTAGAAAAAGATGAAATTATCGGTAAAACAGGGTATTACCCTAACTTAAAAGAAACGGGACTCTATTTTGAATTGCGTTTTCATCAGAAACCCGTTAACCCGCAAAAATGGCTTGCCCGAAATTAATGAATAATAACTTGAGCAAGATACAGCAGCCACCACGCTGGAGGAACACATGAGAAAATCTTTGTGGATGATAGCTATCATCTGTCTTTTCGTAATCTCCGTTGCACCGGAACCAACACAAGCCGTTGATGAAAACCGTTTTGAACCCCTGCGCAGATTCTCGCAGGTGCTTGATCTGGTGGAACATAATTACGTTAACGACATCTCCCGCAAAGAACTTGTCGATGACGCTGTAAAGGGCATGCTTGAACAGCTCGACCCCCACTCCACTTTTCTTTCCACTGATGATTTCAAGGAAATGCAGGAATCCACCAGCGGTGAGTTCAGCGGCATCGGTATTGAAATCAGCATGGAAAAAGGACGTTTGACCGTCATCTCCCCCATTGAGGACACCCCCGCCTACAAAGCCGGACTCAAGGCCGGAGACCTGATCCTGGAGATCAACGGTGAATCCACCCAGTCCATATCCCTTATGGAAGCAGTGGGTAAAATAAGAGGCAAACGCGGCAGTGACGTAATCCTGACCATCCTGCATAAGGATGCCAACAAGCCTGAAAAGGTGACCATCACCCGCGACACCATCCCCATCATCAGTGCTAAAAGCCAGGAACTGGAAGACGGCGTCCTCTACCTGCGACTGACCAGATTTAATGAAAACACCACCCGTGAAATGCATAAAGCCCTGCGCGATTACAAGAAAAAACACACCCTCAAAGGGGTAGTACTAGACCTGCGCAACAACCCCGGCGGACTGCTCACACAGGCGGTTTCTGTTGCTGATACTTTTATCAATGACGGTTTAATCGTTTACATTGAAGGCCGCAGCAAAGCCAGTCGCAAGGATTTCATGGCAGATGAACAGGCCACCGACGTACACGTACCCATCGTAACCCTGATCAATGCGGGTTCCGCATCCGCATCCGAGATCGTAGCCGGCGCGCTTAAAGACCACGACCGCTCATTGCTGCTCGGTGAACGCACTTTTGGTAAAGGTTCCGTACAGACCATCATTCCCATGGCCGACGGTTCCGGTATCAAACTGACCACCGCGCTCTATTATACTCCCAGCGGCCGCTCCATTCAGGCCGAAGGGATTGATCCGGACATCGTCTACCCCTTTGTTGCTCCCGCAGTAGACAAGGACAAGGACGACCGCTTCATCCTGCGTGAAAAAGACCTCAGCCGCCATCTTGAAAACAACGGCAAGGACAAACAAAACGCAAAAGTACAGGATGATAAGGCCAAAAAGATGCTTGAAAGGGACAACCAGCTCAGACTGGCCCTGCAAATGGTCAAGCAACTTCCCCGTCTTAAAGAAATTAAGTAACATCAAGGGTTACAAGAAGTGGATCAAAACAACCCCGAACAAAACGAACAGCCCGAAATCCCGGAAACAAAACCGGGATTTCGGGCTCGTCTTTCCAGACCTATCACCATTGGCGTCCTGACCGTTGTCTTTGCGGCAGCCCTATGTCTGATAATTGCCTTAGTCGTTGCTCCTTCACCGGAGAGCAACGCCTCTGTTAATCAGGAACCTACCGAGCAGATAGCAGACCAGAACACTCCGTCCTCACCGCCGCTCTATGAAGAACCCATGGAAGGGGATCTTGATGATCTGGTCAAGCAGATTGATTTGAGTCTCATCAACACCCTCAAGGCAGCTAAAATATCCATGGGCGACCTGCGCCTGGAAGATGTATCCCTGAAAAAACATCAGGGACGGGATTACCATTTCCAGCAGCTCAGCTTCCCTGTACCCGGTGATAAAAAACAGTTCCTAGCCAATGTACAGCATGGGCTGGAGTCCACAGCACTCAACGCCAGCCTTCATGAAATTGCAGCTGACAGCTGGATGATCAGCATCAACGGTGTGCCTACCCACAAGTTTTCCATTTTCACCCCGGTGGTGAAAAAAACAAAACCCGCCCCGGTGAAGCTCGATCCCAATGCTCCTAAAATGGCGATTGTCATTGATGACATGGGCGAGGATGTTGGTCTGGCCAAAGGTCTGGCAGCCCTTGATGCGAAAATAACCTTTTCCATCTGGCCCAGCAGTTCACACGTGAAAAAGACCATTGCAATCGCTAAAAAGAGCGGCAATGAAATCATGGTTCACCTGCCCATGCAGCCTAAAGGGTACCCCAAGATCAATCCCGGAGCGGACGCCCTGCTGGTCGGCATGAATGCAGACAAAATAAACAAGATCACCCATGCGGCCATATCAAAAGTACCCGGAGCCACCGGACTTAATAACCACATGGGATCCAGCTTCACAGAAAACTATAACGGCATGGTCGTTGTGTTGAAGCAGCTTCGCAAGAAACATTTGTTTTTCCTCGACAGCCGAACCACCCCGAAAAGCGCAGGCCGAAGAGCCGCCGGAAAGGCGGGCGTAACCTTCTACGAGCGCAATATTTTTCTCGATAATGTCAAAGATATCGGAGCAATCAAATACCAGCTTTCAAAGGCTGCCAAAATTGCCCGCAAGAGGGGACAGGCCATTGCCATCGGACATCCGAACCATGAAACCCTTAAGGCCATCCGCCAGTGGGTAGCTGAAAACAAAGGCAAAATCAGGATCGTTCCGGTAAGTTCACTGCGTCCCGACAGTTAAGCCCCGCACCATCTGCCTGTTGCGGAACTGAAATGAAGCCGAGGTTTTAATCTGCGGCTAAATCTATAAGTATAAAAAATAATTTTGATCCTGTCTTGACTTAAGTGCCATTTTAAGGGCAAATTCGTTTCTATAAATAATTATTTAATAAAGGGTTGTATCAGGATGAAAAAAATCCTCCTATTTCTCGTACTACTGTTCATGGTTACGGTTCCCGTAATCCACTCCGCTCAAACTCACACTGTTTCTATTTCCCAAATTGTAGAACATCCTTCCCTCGATGCCATGAGGGACGGTTTTAAAGATCGCCTTAAAGAGGCCGGATTTGATGTGATTTACAATGAGCATATTGCTCAGGGTAATCAGGCCACCAACATTCAGATTGCAAACCAGATCAAAGGTGAAAACCCAGACCTGGTGCTGACTATCACCACTCCTTCTTCGCAGGCTGTCGCTCAGAAGATCAAGGACATTCCCGTACTCTTCACCGGTGTTACCGACCCTGTTGCTGCGGGACTGGTAAAGAGCCTCATGCTGCCCGGCAAGAACATTTCCGGCATGACCGACATGAGCCCGGTTCTGCGTCAGGTTGAACTGATCAAAGAGTTCCTGCCTGAAGTTAAAACAATCGGTACCATCTACAATGCCGGAGAAGCCAACTCCATAGTGCTGACCAACCTGCTCAAAGAAATCTGCAAAGATTTCGGGATCAAGGTAGAAGAAGCATCTGTTGCCAACTCCAGCGGAGTTTATCAGGCCGCCAAAAGCCTCGTAGGTAAATGCGATGCCATCTACATCCCGCTTGACAACACTGTTGTCTCCGGTCTTGAAGCTGCCATCAAAGTCTGCCGCCAGAACAAACTGCCTATCTTCTCCGCAGATACTGATTCCGTAAAACGCGGAACCGTAGCCGCGCTGGCTGTCGACTATTACCGCATGGGACTGCAAACCGCCGATATGGCTGCTCGCGTTCTTGGCGGAAAAGCCAAGCCAGCTGACATGCCAGTTGAAACGCTCCAGAATCTGCGCCTTTTCGTAAATGAAAAAGCCGCAGCCAGAATGGGAGTGAAAATTCCCAGACAGGTCATGGAACGGGCCGACGAAGTGATTAAGTAAATATTTGCAAATATTCCGTATAAGAGTTAAAGGCGCAGTACATTCTGCGCCTTTTTTCTTTTAAAATAAAAGTTACAATAATCATGATAAGTTTATACGCATTTATGGGAGCCATTGAGCAAGGCACTGCTTTCGGGCTCATGGTTTTAGGTGTCTACCTGACATTCAGAGTTCTGGACTTTCCCGACCTTACTGTCGACGGCAGTTTGCCTCTCGGTGCTGCGGTCTCGGCAGTGACCATCAGTAACGGCTATCACCCGGTAGCGGGCATGGCTATGGCTGTAGGGGCCGGATTCATTGCCGGAGCTGTTACAGGAATACTGAACACCAAGTTCAAGATCCTACACCTGCTGGCCTCCATCCTGACTATGATCTCCCTCTACTCCATCAATATCCGTATCATGGGCAGGCCGAACATGACCCTGCTCGGTGAGGACACGCTCATTGACCAATTCATTGAGTTGAGCGGTCTTGCGCCCCACTTCTCCACTCCTATACTTTTCGCCATAATTTCCGGGCTGACCCTGCTGACCCTGATCTGGTTTCTGAAAACATCTTTCGGACTGGCAATGCTCGCCACCGGCGACAACCCCAAAATGATCACCAGCCTCGGTGTTAACCGCGATATGATGATCATCTTCGGCGTGGGTCTTTCAAACGGTATGGTAGCCCTTTCCGGCGCATTGGTAGCCCAGAACCAAGGGGCAGCTGATGTGAACATGGGTATCGGAACCATCATTGCCGGGCTGGCTTCGGTCATCATCGGGGAAACCCTTTTCGGCAAACCCAATGTAACTCGGGCCATGCTCGCCGCGCTACTCGGTTCCGTTGTCTATCGTATTGCCATTGCGCTGGCTCTGGGTGTACGTCTCGGCAATTTTGCATTCACCCCCAGTGACCTGAACCTCGTCACTGCCGCACTGGTTGTTGTGGCGCTGGTCTCTCCGCAGATTAAATCCGGTCTGCTCAAAAGGAGGGCCGCCTAATGAGCCATCTCAATAAAATGCTTACAGTTGAAAAAGCAGCCAAGACCTTTAACCCGGACAGCGTTAACGAAGTACAGGCCCTGCGTGGCGTAGACCTTAATGTTAACGGTGGGGAATTCATCACTGTAATCGGCTCCAACGGGGCCGGAAAATCCACTTTTCTAAATTCCATTGCCGGGACTTTCATGCTCAGCAGCGGAAAAATCTCCATTGCAGGCAATGATGTTACCAGATGGCCTGAGCATAAGCGTGCAGCCAATCTTGGACGTGTATTTCAAGACCCTCTACTGGGCACCTGCGGTTCTCTTTCCATTGAACAGAATATGGCCTTAGCTCTCAAACGAGGCAAACGCAGAGGGCTGGGCTTGGGCGTAAAAGCTCGCGACCGGGAGCTGTTCCGGGAGCAGCTTGCAACCCTCGGGCTGGGACTGGAAGACAGACTGGCAGATCAGGTTGGATTACTGTCCGGTGGACAAAGACAGGCGTTAACCATGCTCATGGCAACAATGACAAGGCCGGACATTTTATTACTGGACGAGCATACAGCCGCGCTGGACCCCAAGACAGGACGCAAAATTCTTGATATAACCGACGCCGTTGTGCATCGTGATAACCTGACCACACTTATGGTGACCCATAATATGAATCAGGCCATCAACATGGGCGATAGATTAATCATGTTCCATCAGGGCATGATAATTCTGGATATTTCCGGGAAGGAGAAGAAGGGATTGAAAGTTGAAGATCTGCTGGATCGATTCTACTCCCTTCGCGGCGAGGATGTAGCTACTGACAGGATGCTTTTTTCCTGATCGCTGCTGCATGAACTTCCCGTTCAGGGTTACACCTGAGAAATGCGAAAATCCGCAATAATGAATACACTTGGAGGACTTAAACAATGGGCGAACTTACTTTTTCCATCATCAAACCTGACGCAGTAAAAGACGGTAAAACCGGTGACATCCTTAAAATGATTACCGATGCAGGTCTGAAGATCAAAGCAACTAAAATGATTCACATGACCCAGACTCAGGCTGAAGGTTTCTACGCTGTTCACAAAGAGCGTCCTTTCTTCGGCGAGCTAGTTGAATTCATGATTTCCGGTCCCTGTGTGGTTTCCGTTCTTGAAGGCGAAGACGCCATCAAACGTTACCGTGACCTCATGGGTGCCACCAACCCCAATGAAGCAGCAGAAGGTACTATCCGCAAGGCTTTCGGTGCCGGAATCGAAGCAAACGCATGCCACGGCTCCGATGCTCCCGAAACCGCAGCCATCGAAGTACCCTACTTCTTCAGCAGCCTCGAAATGGTAAACTAATATGACAAAAAAAGTTGGATTTATCGGCACTGGCAACATGGGCGCCGCCATAATCAGAGGAATGGCCGGCGATGACAACATCAACCTGCTTGGCTCTGACCTGAACAAAGCGTCACTGAAAGCCCTTGCTGAAGAGACCGGACTCACCCAGTGTGAAAATGCCCGCGATCTTGCCAAGGAATCCGACTTTATCGTGCTGGCGGTCAAACCCCAGCACGCCCCCGCAGTTCTGGAAGAAATTGCTCCTGAACTGGGCGAGTCCAAATGTGTGATTTCCATTGCCGCCGGACTCACTGTGAACCAGCTCAGGGAATTATGCGAAAACAGGTGTGCTGTTGTCCGGGTTATGCCTAACACACCTGCTCTGGTTAATGCCGGAGTATTCGCCGTCTGCCTTGACGACTCTCACCTGAGCGATGAGCAACGCTCTTTTACAAGTGAAATGTTCACCCCTCTCGGTGATGTCCACGTACTTGCAGAGAGTATGTTCGACAGTTTCACAGCTGTGATCGGTTCCGGTCCCGCTTACGTCTTCTACTTCATGGATGCCATGATTGAATCAGCTGTCGAACTCGGCCTGCCCCGCGACCTTGCTCGCGGCATGGTGGAGAAACTCTTTGAAGGTTCAACGACACTGGCTCAGGACAGCAAGCTGCATGTTGCACATCTGCGTGAAATGGTAACCTCCCCTGCGGGAACTACCGTTAAAGCACTCGTGCATCTGGACCGCACTGCTACCCGCGGCAATATTATTGACGCGGTTCGCAAAAGCTATGAGCGCAGCATAGAACTCGGGAAAAAATAAGAAAAAGAATGCCTCCGGCGGCTCTCCGAGGGCCCTTCGGGGACCAAAGAAACTTTTTGTAAAAAGTTTCTCTGGACTCTTCAAAAACTTTTAATAGTTTTGATTTGAGTTAGCTCGGTAAGGCATAACTAGTTAAGAAAAAAAGGGAGACTTGAATTTTCAAGTCTCCCTTTCTTTATTTAGACAAAGTAAGTCAAGTAGATCGTAGTTCCCCAGAGCGTCAGGAAGCCGCAAAATGCGGATTTGATATAAATATTTTTGAGCAACGGCTGGATGCCTGCCATGGCTAGGATACCGTAACATGGCAGCAGGCCCAGGGTATAGCTGGCCTTGGCTGTGCTGTAGATTGGCAGATTGAGGTAGAGATACATCTCGGCAGCAAAATATACCACTATGCAAGCTGTGAGGAACATCTGCCCGTTAAAAACAGACTTTACGGGCTTATAGAATGTACGCCCGATCCCAGCTAGAATCATAATTGAAGGAATCAGGGCCAAAAGTGCTGTCGCCATCATCAACTGCTCGTCCCATGGCGGCCTGCTCATAAATTTGCTCATTCCGCTGAGATTAGCATCAAGCCACAATGTGGAATAAAGCCCGTCCCAGATTCCATTGGTTGTAGAATACACGGGCTTAAGGATGGAACTTCCGAAACTGCTGAAATGCTCCCAGATACGATAGCCGTGATCCTGCCACCAAGCAATCTCGCGAATCTTATCCCAACCGCCGATAAAGGGTTTGCCGTAACTGGCCCAATTGCGCAGATAGTACCAGCCGCCGACAATTGCTGTGGTTATCAAGCTCAGAACAATCCCCCTGAGACTACTGACTTTATGTACGGAAGATTCACTTTTCTCAAACAGCAGCGGAAGCAGCACAAAAAAGATGATCAACGGTATCAAGAGCGTGCAGGTAGCCTTGCTCAGAATCGCCAGCCCGAGGAATAATCCCAGCAGTGCAAATTCCTTCAAATTTCGCTGCTCAGGAGTTTGAACGATGCTTAGGACCATGAGGATGGTCAGCCCCGAAAAAACCGCCGCCAGCGGTTCATTACCCCAGAATTGGGCCATTACGAAATTCATCGGAATAAATCCGCCGAGGACTGTTGCCCCGATCTGAGCAAAACGATCCTCTTTGAAAGCAAGGACCGAACATCTGTAACAGATCTCGATCATGACCGCACCGCAAGCAAGCGGAATTAGCCGCAACCAATAAAGACTGTTTTCAATATCCATGAACAGAAGCAGGAATTTATAAAATGCAGCGGAAATAATGTAGTAAAGCGGAGGCTGAAACATCTGCCACCCTTCCAGCGGGCTGGGAAGAGTTAAATTATCAGCTACATATTCGATATATTTGAAATGACCGACTGAATCCATTCCCAGTTTAAGTGGAAGTTCATGAAAATTATTGAATGCCATGACACCCCACAACCCCAAAAGTATAAATCTGAAATGAGCGGGAGCTATTTCAAAATTACGTATAAAAGCAAGTTCATTCCTGTTCTCGCGCAGCCAGACAAAACCTGCTCCCAGCAAAAACAAGGGGAACATCAATGGTAACGAATTCAGCAATGCCCGGTCTGAACGTTCAAACTCATCAGTAATACGCAAACGCCCTGTTTTAGAGGCATCCACAGCCGGATTCCAGACAAAATCATCACGGCTGGCCTCCCAGCCATGGGGGGTGGCAATATCCAGCCCATCCGCCCAGAACAGCAATGCCGGATGCGCGTTTTCATTGACCACCGCAATTTTCAATTCATGTTTCCCGGCAGGAAGCTTTGACAAATTAAACGTTACAACCTCACGCCACTTATCCGTATCACCGTCAAACTTGCGTACAGGCATTCCATCAAGCCATATCCCGGCACCCCGGAAAGCCTTCAGATGAATAACCACATCCTGCTGCTCAGCCAACTCGAAAACACGCCGGAAAAGAATCATCTCAGAACCGTTACTGCGGGCATTCAAACGAAAAGGTAAATCCAGCTTGATCCAGCGGGCTTCGGGATGCGCAGTTAGATAAGAATTCTCCGACTCGGATACGGAGGAATTAAAGGCAAAAAAACTGGCTCCGACAAAAACACAAATAGCCAGAATAAGAACAACCTGCACCACACGGTTTCTATTTGTATCCTGCAACATGAAAGACTCCGTAAATTTTTATTCTTTTATACGGATTGAAGCTCTTTGAATAGGGTAAAAATCTAACAAGCTACACGGCGAAGCTTTAATGAACAGTTTCAGAGTTTCCCGAAAGGACCGCCGGAGGCACCCAAAAAAACCGGAACCTCCTAAGAGATTCCGGTTTAAATCAACGTATAGTTGTAAATCGACTAGTGAACTGCGCCAGACGCCCAGACCAATACAAAGTAAATGTCGAGCAGTACAGCGGAGAAGATAGCGGTGGTCATAACCAGCGCGCCGAGTCTTTTCAGCTTCAGGGAAGTCCATTCGCCTGCTTCGGGACCGAGAACAGGTTTCTCTTTTTCTTCACCAAAGTACACGGCCTTACCGCCCATGGGTGCACCGAGCAGCCATGCAGCAGGAGCCATGGACCAACCCGCATTGGGGCTTTCGGTCTTGTTGGCATCAGTGATGAGATTGTCGTAAGCGGATTCCCAATCAAGCTTCATGATACGACCAGCTGCCAGCATCATAAATCCGGTGATACGGGCAGGAATAAAAGCCAGAACATCGTCAGCTTTGGCTGCATAGTATCCGAACTCTTTGTATTCTTCATTCTTGTAACCCCACATGGAATCCATGGTGGAGATGGTTTTGTAAACCCACATTCCGGCAGGTCCGGTAACCACAAGGTAGAAGAAAGGAGCTACGAAACCGTCATTCAGATTTTCGCTGGTGGATTCAGCCAGAGCCTTGCGCAGGCCGTTTTCATCCAGTTCGGAAACATCGCGGCTGACCAGTTCTGCAATTGCGGAACGGGCATCTTCAATTCTGCCGCTATCGAGCAGAGAAGCTGCATTCTTGTGCTCGCTAAGCAGGGAGCCAAGAGCAAGACCAGCATAAGCAAGGTACAGACCAATCAGCACACCGAGGAAGGGGATTGCAAGAAAAACCTTGAGAACACCCCAAACCACTATTGCGAAAGCCAATACACCAACACCGCCCATTACTTTACGGGACATGCCGGTGGAATAAACCCAGTTTTTGTACTTATCCAAAGCCATTCCGATGTAACGTACAGGATGGGGGAACCACTTGGGATCTCCCAAAACGAAATCAAGAACAAGTGCGATGATAGGTACAAGAAACAAAACAGTAGAATTGTCCATCAGATATTCAACCTCAAATCTTAAAGCGTTTGGCCGGACTGACCAGCGCGACGCACTTAAAATAAATCCGTATTTATTTTAAACATTAAATTCAAATCCATGAATTCAACAAACGTAACACCGGAACCGACACACAGGGACAGCCGGGGACAGGAACCTCACTATTCCACCCACTTCAAATGGGTAATAAAAGCCCCGCATCCAGTCCTTCCCACAGAACCGGGTGCTTGCTGTCTCTCCATCATATAAAAAAGCGGCACGGACAACAATCCGTACCGCTCTCTTAATTCTAATTTTCGTAGTAGGAACGCAGTAGCGCGCTACGCACCGGATGGCGCAGCTTTCTTAAGGCCTTAGCCTCAATCTGCCTGATACGCTCACGGGTAACGTTAAACAGCTTACCGACTTCCTCAAGGGTATGGTCGGATTTTTCACCGATACCGAACCGCTTACGCAGGACCTGCTCCTCACGGGGGGTAAGATCGGAAAGAACGGTCGCAATCTGTTCGCCGAGTTTGGTGCTGACCACCTCTTCAGCCGGTGCTGCGGCCTTCTTATCTTCAATAAAATCGCCGAGACTCGAATCCTCTTCATCACCGATAGGTGTTTCAAGGGAAATGGGTTCCTTGGCAATCTTAAGAACTTTCTTAACTTTTTCCAGCGGGTAATCCATACGCTCCGCAATTTCTTCCGGGGAAGGATCGCGTCCCAGCTCCTGTACAAGGTAGCGGGAGGTTCTGATCAACTTGTTAATAGTCTCGATCATATGAACCGGGATACGGATGGTACGGGCCTGATCCGCAATAGCGCGGGTAATGGCCTGTCTGATCCACCATGTTGCGTAGGTGGAGAATTTATACCCACGCTGGTATTCGAACTTATCAACCGCTTTCATCAGACCGATGTTACCTTCCTGAATCAGGTCAAGGAACTGGAGTCCGCGGTTGGTATATTTCTTGGCAATAGAAACAACGAGACGAAGGTTGGCACGGATAAGTTCCTGCTTGGCCCGCATCGCGCTGCGGTTACCATGCTTGATACGCCAGAGAACTTCCTCAAGATCGTGCACGTTGTGGCAGCATTTTGCCTGCAAGCGGACAAGAATTTCCATCTTACCGGAAATCATTTCCTTAAAGGAAAAGAGCTCATCCACAGTCAGCCCCAGTTCATCTGAAGCCGCAACAGGGTTGATCTCGCGATCATCAATCTGCTTGAAAAGATCCTTGATCTCCTGCTGGGTTTTCCCGGTGGAGAGGATGTATGCGGAAAGGTCACGCTGGCAGTTATGCATCTGCCTTACGTAGTCACCCACGGTTTCAATGATCTGATCAACAAGAGTTTTCTCGATCTTGATATCGCGGAGTCTTTCGACGATTTCCTGCTTATAGTTAACCATCTCGTTCTGTTCCTTAGCGACCTTTTTATCAAGGCGGGCACAGTAATCGAGATTGTCGTAGAGTTTCCTCTTTTTCTCATAAAGCTTCTTGACTTCGTCCAGCAGAAAAATAACGCGCTGACGCTGGTTCATCTCATCTTCACTGGGGTCGTCTTCCTCAATGGTTTTAACGACGTCCTTCAGTTTGATACGAGATTCGTCAAGATCTTCACCGACACTGATGAGTTCTTCAATAGCCACCGGGATTTCAACCAGTGCATAAAGAACGTCCATCTCGCCGTTTTCAATCTTCTTGGCGATAACAACTTCGCCCTCACGATCCAGAAGCCCTACCGCACCCATTTCACGCAAATACATGCGTACAGGATCGGTGGAGCGGGAAACGTAATCTACGGTATCCTCTTCACTTTCAGTGAGATTGATTTCATTATCACTATCCACCCCGGCATCCATAATCTTTTTGCCGTCTTCGGGTGTGTTGACGATTGCAATGTTCAACTGGTCGAAAATCTTGATAACGTCATCAAGCTGGTCAACCTTGTTGAACTCGGCAGGCAGAGCCTTGCCCAACTGTTCAAAGGTCAGAAACCCCTGTTTCTTACCCTCTGAAATCAGAGTCTTAATCGCCTGAATATCCTTAATGTTGCTCATCATCCCTCCATACAGAGTCGTTCAGAACTTTGAGGTACGCGCTTACGCGTTCGGTATCGCCTTGAGCCTGAGCACGGCGCAAGGCATCGGTGAGCTTTTTTCGGCCCATATCGTACCGCCGCCGGGCAATTACCTTACAGACATGTCGCCATTCATCTTCCAGTTCATCACCGGATAGAGCTTCCTCCATCCGACAACCGGCATAGAATCTTTTTTCAGAATCATCGAGTAACGGGATAATGTCCTGCCCGCTGTGAGCCGTTATTTTAGACCACAGTGTTTTGCCCCAGTGCGAGGTCAGGACCTGAGCTACTCCCCTTTCCGATAATTCGGTGACATAATCCGGATGCTTTACCGCATACCTCAAGAAATATTTATCATCTTTGACCTGTGCCCCCACCGGTGCAGCAGCGCGAGGTTGTTCCCTCTGAACATTGTTCTGCTGCTGCGCAACCGGAGCATTGAGAGCACCGGAAAAAACAGACCTTAATTCAGCTTCAGCCACTCCAAGGCCTGATGCGACCTTGGGCAGATAAAACGCACGCAAAGACGTGCTGGTCATCCTTTTCAGGAATCCCTGCGCCCAATCCATTACTTCACGGGGAGAATACCCCTTCTGCAATGTTTCCAGACTGAATGCCAGACCGTCACGGGCCTGATCCAGAAACGTTTGAAAACCTTCAGCACCACGGGCCTGAAGGAGGCTATCCACATCCTCCCCGTCGGGAAGGACAACTACACCGCAGGAAACCCCCTGCGTAAGAATCATTTCCGTACTGCGCAGGGCCGCTTTCAGCCCTGCAGCATCCCCGTCAAAAACGAGGTCAATTTTAGAACAGAACCCGGAAAGCCGTTTGACCTGATCCGGGGTAAGTGCCGTACCCAGCACCCCGCATGAATTTGTATATCCGAACTGGTGCAGGGAAATAACATCCATGTACCCTTCGGTCAGCAGGGCCCGCTTGGTCCGGGCTATGGAGTTCCGGGCCGTTGAAAGGCCGTACAGGTGTTCCCCTTTCTTATAGATGGGGGTATCACTGCTGTTTAAATACTTCGGTTCTCCATCTGTAATTATTCTTCCGCCAAAAGCAATAACCCTCCCCGATAAATTTGTTATGGGAAAGATCAGTCTTGCACGAAAACGATCATAAGTGCGGCCCTTGGCATTCTGGGAAAGCAGTCCGGCTTTGACTCCCTGTTCGGCTGTATAACCTTTGGAAACCAAAAACTTTTCCAATCCCTGCCAGTCCTCGGTGCTGCACCCCAGACCGAAAGATTCGACCACAGAGGAATCCATTCCCCTGCCTTCGAGATATTTCCGGGCTTCACGCCCTTCAGGAAGCTTAAGCTGACGGCTGAAATACTTAGCCGCCAGTTCATGCATATCCATGAAAATTTTACGCTCGGAACTTCTTTTGGCTGCCTGCGGGTCAACCTTGCCCGGAGTAAGCTCCACCCCGGCCTCTGCTGCAAGCTGCTCAAGGGCATCTTTGAATTCCACCCCGTTAATGTGGGAGTAAAAATCAAAAATATCCCCGGAAGCCTGACAACCGAAGCAATAAAAGAACCCCTCATCGCCATTGACACTGAAAGAAGCCGTCTTTTCATTATGAAAAGGACAGAGTCCCATCCAGCGTCCGGAAACAGGTTTCAGTTCCACATACCTGCGCACGATATCGACTATGTCAAGACGTTCTTTGATGGCCTCTATGGCAGCTCTATCCAAAGAATCCTCCGTAACATCATCGAAACAATTCGAAACAGTTGAAATAATGCACAATCATGGCAGACTGCACATCCATAGCACGGCATGCAATAATTTGCACTATACTAATTCAACCTCGGTCATACCGTCGCCGCCCCGGTCTTCCGGAGCAAGGCTGTATCCGGCAACAGCCGGATTGCCATCAAGAAAAATATGAACCTCACGACGCAAAGCCCCGGTACCGCGACCATGGACAATTTCAAGCTCAGTAGCTCCGCGCAGCAGTGCCTGATCAAAGAAACGCGCCAGCTCACTGATTGCAACATCAGCCCGCTTTCCGCGCAGATCAACCTTGAGGGTCATTTCACCCTTGGGTGCTTTCTTATCGGCTTTCCCAGCAGTCTTTTCAACAGACTGGCGAACCTTCTCCTGCACGGCTTTTTTACCAACAGGACCGAGCTGATCAGCGGGAATCCACATGGCAACGCCGTCCATATCAACCTTGACCCGCTTTTTGCGTTCGTCCTTTTCAAGGACCACACCCTTGCGGTTCCAGCTGATATTCAGAATCTGCTTACCAACCTTGATGTCATCAAAAGAAAAAGGCTTCACATCAGCCTTTGGCTTTTCATCACCACCAATTGCTCCACGAGCTTCAGAAAGCTTTTTCAGGGCCTGTTTGCGTCCGAGCTTGCCGTCCTGCCATTCCTTAAGCACATTCTGAGCCTGCTTCTTAACATCAGCAAGAACAGCGAGACGTTCACGCTCAAATTTTTCTTCCAGCTTGGCGCGTTTGGCTTCCAGCTTTGCTTTGATGCGGTCCATTTCTTCAAGCTCTTTCTCACGGCTGACCGCAAGTTCATTGAGCCTGTTCATAACTGAACCGGAATCAGAGCCTTCCATGAGCAGATACTGCTCAGCCTTGTACAGAAGAGATTCAGGAAAACCGTGTTCACGAGCAACATCAAGGGCAATGGAAGCCCCCACCTGATCGTAAGCAATGGAAAAAAGGGGCCTTTTGGTTGAAGGATCAAAAAGCACACTGGCAGCGCGCACACCTTCAGTCACAAGGGCGTAAGTCTTGAGTGCCGGAAAATGAGTCGCCGCAAAGCAGGTCACCCCGTTCTCAAGCAAACCGTCTACGACAGCCTGCGCGAGAGCAGCACCCTGTGCCGGATCAGTACCGGAACCGAATTCATCGAGAATGAACAGGGTCGAGGAATCCATGGCCTCCCAGATACGGCTGATGGACTGAATCTGGGCCGAAAAAGTACTTACGTTATCCTCAAGGGACTGTTCATCTCCCATGATGACAAAAATTTCTTTGAAAAGCGGCAGTACGGACCCTTTTTCCACCGGAACGGGAATCCCGCTGAAAGCCATGGCTGAAAGCAGTCCCACAGTTTTCAGGCAGACAGTCTTACCACCGGCATTACCACCGGAAACGATGAGAACTTTATTTTCAGTAGGCAGCTCAATATTGAGCGGATTAACCCCGCCCTCGGCAGCAGCCAGCAGCGGATGCCGGGCACCCCGCAGATCAAAACCGCAACCGGACTGCACATCAACAGCCACACCCTTTACGGATTCAGCAAAATTTATCTTGGCCTGCAACACATCATAGTCAACCAAAAAACCGTAAGCAGCCACGCACTGGTCATATTCAGAACGCACAAGTCCGGTCAGGTAGGTCAGAATCTTCAGTTCTTCTGTCCTTTCCTGCTGTTTGAGTTCCTGCATGGTATTGTTAAGCTCCACGAGAAACATGGGCTCGAAATAACAGGTCTCACCGGTATTGGAATAGTCGTGAACAATCCCCTGCAAACGGCCCTTGAAATTTGTCTTCATCGGCAGAACGTAGCGATCGTTGGTGATGGTCATGAAATCATCCTGCAAAAAGCGGGAAATATCTTCACCGTGGATGAAATCACGAACTTTCTTAGAGCAACGCTGATGCAGGGAACGGATGGACTGGCGGATATCGTAAAGTTCCGGAGAACTTTCGTCCTTGATGTTACCGTCCTGATCAAGGCAACGCTTAAGACCGGAAAAGGTTTTCTCAGGCCAGCTTACACCTTCGATAAATTCTAGGATGGTATCCCATTCTCTCTTCTCCGCTATTTCAAGTGCTTCCTTGAGAGTCCGGGCCTGTCCGATAGTCTGCACCAAAGCATAGAGGGCATCTGCGTCAAGTACGTTATTGGGCTTGACCAGATACTGAAACAGTCCTTCCAACGGAGGGAATGTGCCGAGACGGAATCCCGTTTCTTTAACGAAATTCTGACCCTGTCTGAAAAATTGAGCTTTGGAATTAATGGAATCGGCATCATCCATTGGAGACAGGGCAAGACAAGCCTCTGCACCGGACGTGGAGACTGAGTGGCCTGAAAGGACGTTAAGAACTTTCGGAAATTCGAGTAGCTGGAGAGATCTTGACTCCATGGGATTCCAATATAGAAAAGTGTTAGAGAACGCATCCCGCCTGAACCGGGATACCAATACAGAAAAAACGGCAAACAGCCCCGGAGAAACTCCGGGGCCTGCCGTTAAAATTCAGCTTAAGCTGATGTCAGGAGAGACGGGCACGAACAAGAGTGCTTACAACCTTGCCGTCAACCTGTCCTTTATAAGCTTCAGTGATGGCTTTCATCACCTTGCCCATATCCTTCATGGACGATGCGCCGAGATCGGCGATCGCTTTGTCGATAGCAGCAGCTGTTTCCTCTTCGGAAAGCTGCTCCGGCATATAACCGGAAAGAGCTTCAATTTCAACGGCCTCAATTTCGGCCAGCTCAGGACGTCCGGCAGAGGTATACTGCTCAATGGAATCCTTGCGCTGCTTGATCTGTTTTGCAACAAGATCAAGTACGTCGTCATCGGAAAGAGTCTCCCCTTTCAAATCAACAATGCGATTCTTGATGGCAGTTTTGAGATGCCTCAAAACTGTCTTCTTCACATCATCCTTGGCCTTGTAGGCCGCAATGTAGTCTTTATCAATCTGCTCAATGAGACTCATATATTAACCCATTGACATTTTGCGCATTTTTTTGATGAGCCTTTTGCGGGCAGCAGCTTTTTTCTTCTTACGCTGTACGCTGGGCTTTTCATAGTGCTGACGTTTTTTGAGTTCGGAAAGAACTCCAGCTTTTTCAACCTGCTTCTTAAAGCGGCGAAGTGCTATTTCAAAATTATCAGAATCTTCGAGATATACACCGGGCAATCAAATCACCCCCCTGAATTAATCTCGCACAAATAATGTGCGGAAGAGATATTTAATAAACTCAAATATTGCATGGAGTCAAGAGCTATCCTCAAAAAAAATGTTCAGCATCCGCATGCGCAAATGCTGAACAAAATATTCACCTTGGAAGTGGAACTAGTGAGCGGCGGTGTCCTTTTTGGAATCCATCCATGCTTTTACAGCACAGTAGGCCATTCCGGCACCGAGAAGACCGAGCACAATGTAAAGGACGCCGAAGAAAATAAAGTGATCAGGCATCCACCAGGGAAGATCCATAGGAAGGGGACTCTGAACGGTTTCACCATGCAACATAATTAAATCTCCTTAAACTACTTTACAGCGTCTTTCAGAAGCTTACCGGGGCGGAATTTCACAACCTTGCAAGCGGGAATCTTGATTTCTTCGCCAGTGCGGGGGTTACGACCTACACGCTCTTTTCTTTCGTCAACCTGAAAAGTACCGAAACCTGTAAGGGTCAGTTTTCCTTCGTTAACGAGGGTTTCTTCTACTGTATCCAGAAAGTAATTCAGGCAACGTTCTGCATCAGCTTTGGTCATTCCTGCTTTTTCAGCAATCTTAACAACGAGTTCAGCCTTAGTCATCAGTCCTTCCTCCTTGAAACGGAAAATGATTATTGCGGCACGTTATCGCGCCTGCCATTAAACTCGCCTGCGGGCGAGAGTTGGGTTCATTAAGAAACTGCCGGGCATCCCCAGCCAGCAAGTTGTCTTGCTAACACTCAAAACCGTTTAAAACAAGCCCCCTATCCCGCATTCTCCGTAGAAAACAAAGCAGGATTGCCTGTTCAAACGACCTTGATGAAAATCTAAAACAAAATTTTCGCCAACAAGTCAAGAGGGAAAATCGTTTTTAACGCATTTATAAAGACTCTGAAATTGCAGTGGTGACAAGGCTTCCGGGCGATCTTTGAGTGAAACCCCCTCCTCTTCAGCCCACTGCAACACTTCGTCAGAAATGAATGATTTCAATATCTTACCTAATTGTTTGCGCCTATACTGAAAACAGTATTTAACCAGCTTGGCAAGCCCCGCAATATCACTGGGCTTTTCTTCAACGGGACGTGGAAAAAATTTTATCACCGCAGAGTCAACTTTGGGTTTCGGCTTAAAAACAGTCGGCGGAACCTTGAAAAGATAATCCGTCCGGCAAAAACTCTGTATCCAGACACTGATCGCTCCGTACTTCTTTGATCCCGGCCCGGAAGTTATCCTTAAGCCCACCTCGTGCTGGACCATAAAAACGCAAGTGGCATTACACTGCGCGGCTATATCCCACATAATTTTCGAAGCCACGTTGTACGGCAGGTTGCCCACAATTTTCCAATTTTTATCAGGATCGAGCCCGGCCCAGTCAAACTTCATGGCATCCTCAAGAACCACATCTGCTGCCGGATATTCCTGCTCAAGGGCCGGAGCAAGGTCACGGTCCTTTTCTACTAAAGTAAGACTTTCAGGACCGGCTTCAAGGATAAACCTTGTCAAAGCTCCCTGACCGGGACCGATCTCAATAATTGAATCTGCTTCAGATATCTTAAGACTATCTACTATTTTACGTGCTATATTGGCGTCTTGCAGAAAATTCTGCCCGAGACTCTTTTTTGCTCTGTGTCTGGTCTGCACAAAAACTCCACTAAATATATTAATTTAAAAAAGTGACTTTAGCTTCAGTAAGGCCAGTTATGCAAGTTTAAGCTGAGCAGCATTAATATAAAAATAAACAAACAACCCTAAAGTAATCTTAACTTACGCCGATACAAAGTTCGTATTTCGCAAATAACTCTAAATAAGAGGATAGCTATATGAGTTTTGATTTTCGTGTCGGTGGAGACCAGCAGGCATACGCGACTTCAACAGTTCAAACCGCAGCAGCCGAAGGAGTGGAAAACAAAACCACCAGACTGACCATGGGTAAAGGTGAAGACGGTGACACCGTTTCTATCTCTCAGGCAGGACAGGACAAGCTTGCAGCCATGCAATCCGGTGCTTCCGGTACTGAAAAAAGCTCTGAAGAAACTTCAAGCATCGACCAGCAGATTGAAAAACTCCAAGAGCAGATAAAAAAGATCAAAGAAGAGATCGAAAAGCTGCAAAAAGACCCTGAAAAGAACAAGGACCAGATTGCGGCAAAGCAAAATGAATTGATGCAATATCAGGGGCAGCTAACTGAATTACAAACACAAAAAAACAAAGCCGAAGGAGCCAGCTCCGGCGGTGGAACCCGTGCCAACGGCATGGGCAATTCCTTGACCTAATTCGAAAAGCACACAAAACAAATAAAGCTGTAACTTGCGCAAAATTTATCGCAAGTTACAGCTTTTTTGGTTTTTCAGCATAATTTTCCAACGGACTTTGACAACGGCCCCGAAAGATTTTAAGCCAGTTTCATAAAATCAATCCGTATGGAGGAATTTCATGAATCTGAGGGATTACATCCGCGACATACCCGATTTCCCTAAAGAAGGTATCGTATACTTTGATATCACCCCGCTTCTGGCTGAGCCCAAAGCATTTCAATATACTATTGATCAGTTGGCTGAACGCTTCGCTGATTACAAAATAGACAAAATCGCTGCTGCCGAAGCACGCGGCTTTATCTTCGGAGCACCGCTGGCCACCAAGCTTGATATCGGCTTTGTGCCTATCCGCAAGCCCGGCAAGCTGCCTTACGAGACCATCTCCGTAAGCTACGACCTTGAGTACGGCACTGACAACCTCAGCATGCACATTGATGCAGTTGCCAAGGACGAAAATGTTCTGCTCATCGACGACGTTCTCGCCACTGGCGGAACAGCAGAAGGAATGGTCAAACTGGTTGAAAAAGCAGGCGGAAACGTATCCGCAATGGGTTTCATCGCCGAACTTGGTTTTCTTAACGGAAAAAGCAAGCTGGCCGGAATCGAAACCACCAGCCTCATCCAGCTTTAATCAGGATATTTCAAAACTCCTGCCCCGGATCACGGATTACAAATCAATGATCCCGGCAGGAGTTTTCTTTTTTCACCTTTGCAAATAAGGAAAGATACAATCATGGCAGTAATCGGCATCATAGGCGGCAGCGGTCTGGACAATCCCGATATCCTGAAAGACGCAAAGGATTCGGAAGTCTCCAATAAATGGGGTAGCCCCAGCTCCCCCATCAAATCCGGAACAATCGCCGGAAAAGAAGTGCACATCATCGGCCGTCACGGACGCGAGCACACTATCCCCCCGACCTACGTGAACAACCGGGCCAATATTCAGGCTCTCAAGGATCTCGGCTGCGACTGCATTCTGGCCACCACCGCAGTAGGATCATTGCGCGAAGAAATCGACCGTGGACATCTGGTCATCATCGACCAGTTCATTGATTTCACCCGCAGGCGTGAGCTTACATTTTTCGAAAGTTTTGAGCCGCACGCCCCGGCCCACACTCCCATGGCAGAGCCTTTTGATGCCGGACTGCGCACAAAATTGAACGAAGCCTGCAAAGAACTCGGCGTTACGGTTCACGACAAAGGGACAGTAGTCACCATCGAAGGTCCCCGTTTCTCCACTCGCGCTGAATCGCATATGTTTCGCGCATGGGGAGCAGACATCATCAACATGTCCACCGCGCCTGAAGCGATTCTCGCCAACGAAGCCGGAATCCCCTACGCCGCCGTAGCCATGTCCACTGACTACGATTGCTGGAAGACCGACGAAGCACCTGTCACATGGGATGATATTCTCGCTATTTTCAAAGCCAATGCCGAGAATGTAACTTCCATGCTGATCAAGACTATTGAAAAGATTTAGTTGCCTCCGGCGGCCCTTCAGGGACCAAATAACCCTTTTGAAAAAGGGTTCTCTGGACTCTCCTAAAACTTTTATTATGGCTTCGCCACTGTTGACGTTAAGCTGTGCGGAATAAATTTATGCAGCCGAATAAATGCGATCTAATCATCAAAGGCTCTTACATTCTTACCCAGAATGAGGAGCGTGAGTTAATTAAAGACGGTGCTATTGCTGTCAGCGGGAAAATTATTTCTGCTGTTGGCAAGCTGTCTGATATTGAACAAAACTGGATTGCTGATAAAACCGTGGATTGCGGTAAATCAGTCCTTATGCCCGGATTGATTAACTCACACACTCACGTGCCTATGACGCTTATGCGCGGGGTAGCAGACGATCTGCCCCTGCTGGAATGGCTGCATAATTATATGTTTCCCATTGAATCAGGTCTGACCAAGGATTTGGTTGAATTGGGAGCGCGACTGGGTTGTGCTGAGATGGTTGCCAGCGGAACAACTGCAATATTTGACGGTTACATGTATGAAGATGTGGTCGGCAAGGCAGTTGATGAGACTGGTATGAAGGCTGTTCTGGGGGAAGGATTTTTTAAATTTCCTTCACCGTTTTTCAAAACTGCGCAGGATGCATGGGATACAATTGAAGCGTTGCATGACCAATTTGCAGAACATGAGCGGATCAAAACTTCGGTTACACCTCATGCGGTTTTTACAACCGACCCGGATCAGTTAGCCGAAAGCATGGAACTTGCCGAGCGGCTGGATCTTCTCTGGCAGATTCATGCGGCGGAATCCGTACCTGAAACAAAGCTCACTCTGGAAACTTTCGGAAAACGGCCCATTGAGATTCTTAAAGATTATGGATTACTGCGCGAACGCACCCGTCTGCATCACTGTGTGGATGTAACTGACGAGGAGATAGGATGGATAAAGGGCTCCGGGACTATGATCGCCCATAATCCGCAATCCAACCTGAAACTGGGCTCGGGCATCTGTCCGCTGACTAAATTCATCGCTGCCGGGGTCAATGCAGGCTTAGGTACTGATGGAGCAGCCAGCAACAACAATCTTGATATGTTTGATGAGATGCGCACCGCAGCCATGCTCCAAAAGGGATTCCTGCGAGATCCGGAAGCAATGCCCGCACAAACAGTTCTCGATATGGCGACCCTGTGCGGAGCTGATTTTCTGGGATTTAAGGACACCGGAGCAATTAAATCGGGCATGAAAGCGGACATCGTCGCTATAAATATGGACAAGATGCACCTTAAACCTGTATACAACCCCCTCTCGCACGTAATTTACTCCGCCGGAGGACAGGATGTCTGCCTGACGGTATGCGATGGAGAGGTCCTTTACCGTGACGGAGAATTTTTCAGCGTTGATGTTGAAATTATTTCCCGTGAAGCGGAAAAGGCCGTAGAATGGGCCTTAAAGCGGCTTGAAAGCCGCTGATCGGATATTTTTTTAAGATCCAAAAACAGATTTTTCCTTGACAACATAGGGGAAGACTGCATATGGATTTGTGCTTTTCCAAGCAAAGATATTTAAAGATAAAACAACGCTTGTTCGCAAGCGACTTGCCAAACAGGAGGCGCTACATGGCTAAAAAGAATGCAAGAGTACACGCACTCGAAGGTGCAGAAATGACTGCTGAAGGTCTTTCTTACAAAGGCGTAATTCTCGAAACCGTTGTTGAAAAATGTGACGGTTGTGAACGCGCAGTTGAATTCGAAGGTTCCAAATATTGTCCCAGCTACGCTCAGCCCGCTAAAAAGTGGTCTCACAGCGTATGTAACTTCGCCACCCACGTGCGTGCCGGTGTTGACAAAGAAGGTAAAGTTAAAGTTAACCCGCTTAAAGCATCCAAGCGTGCTGCACGCGGTCGCTAGTATAGCACCAGCACAATTAATCATTAATTGTATTCATAGTTCATTTTATGAACACGGTGTTAGTTTCAAGCGAACACTGTCTTTTCAGGCAAGTCGTTAACTAATATTACCGGAAAAACATTCTTTACGAATGTTTTTCAACTGATTCATTTCGTGTATCATGGGAGCCGGACTTGTTCCGGCTCTTCTCTTTGGTACGTTAGAACGTATTTCAATTTTCTTAACCCTGTATCTGATGCATAACCGGAGATATACCCATGCCCACTCAGCTTCTTTCAAAAATTGACGACATGAAAGACGCAGCTCTCGACCTCCACGCCAAGCTGGTTGCCATTCCCGCTATCGGTCCCACCAACAATGGAACCGGGGAAAAAGCAAAAGCGGACTTCCTGACCGAATACCTCAAAGTGAACGGTTTTGGTGAAGTCAAATCATACAATGCGCCGGATGACAGGGTTGAGTGCGGTTACAGGCCGAATCTGGTTACCAGAATTCCCGGTCAGGACAGCTCCAGAACATTATGGATCATCTCCCATATGGACGTTGTTCCGGTGGGAGATCTCAGCCTCTGGAAAACTGATCCTTTTGAAATGGTACAGGACGGGGATGCCCTTTACGGACGCGGAGTGGAAGACAATCACCAAGGTCTGGTCAGCTCAGTGCTTGCAGCCAAAGCCTTGATGGATTCCGGCATGACTCCGGGCATCAATGTCGGCCTCATTTTTGTAGCTGACGAAGAAACCGGTTCCCATTACGGCCTCGAATATCTGGTCAAAGAACACGGAGACCTGTTCAAAAAGAACGACCTGTTCCTCGTACCCGATTCCGGAGAGCCTGATTCCGCACTGGTTGAAATTGCGGAAAAGTCCTCAGTCTGGTTCAAAGTCACCGTAGAAGGAAAACAGTGCCACGCATCTACTCCCGAACAGGGCGTGAACTCACTTGTGGCTGCCGCAGCCATGATCATGGAAGTACCGGAACTGAAATTCCATTTTGACGAAGAAGATGAACTTTTTTCTCCGCCACACTCCACTTTCGAACCGACCAAGAAAGAAGCCAACGTTGAAAATATCAACACCATTCCGGGCAAGGATGTCTTCTACATCGACTGCCGTATACTGCCCAGTTATGACCTTCAGGAAGTAATTGATCAGGTTAAGGGCATGGCTCTTTACGTTGCCGAAGAATACGGCGTAAAAATCACTGTGGATATTGAAAGCAAAAGTCAGGCTGCCCCGCCCACCCCGGTGGATTCCGAAATCGTGGAGAAAGTTGTTTTCGCGGTCAAGGAAGTTTACGGCGTGAACGCAAAACCCGGCGGAATCGGCGGCGGAACCGTTGCCGCACATCTGCGCGAACGCGGACACCAGACTGTTGTATGGTCCACCCTGCTGCATCAGGCCCACCAGCCCAATGAAAAAGGGTCCATCAGCAATACCTTGAACGACGCAAAAGTGATGGCGCTTCTGCCGTTTTAAGAAAATTTAGTTAATATCATGATCAAAAAATCACCGCCCCCAGCTAAATTCGATCTTATTGTTTGCGGAGCGGGCCATGCAGGCTGCGAAGCCGCCATGGCTGCTGCAAACCTTGGCCTCAAGACCCTGCTTTTGACCATCAATGTGGATCGCATCGGGCATTTGTCCTGCAACCCTGCCATCGGCGGGCTTGCTAAAGGGCACATGGTCAAAGAGATTGATGCGCTGGGCGGCTACATGGGTATGTGGTCCGATAAGGCCGGAATCCAGTTCCGCATCCTGAATACGCGCAAAGGTCCGGCAGTACGTGCCAGCCGCGCCCAGATGGACCGCAATGAATATATGCGTGTCGTCCAGAAAGATATTTTTGCGCAGGACAATCTCTGGGTCCGGCAGGCTATGGCTGAATCCCTGATCATTGAAGACGGCAAGGCTGCCGGGGTTGTGACGCAGATCGGTGAAAAATTTCATTCCCGTTCAGTGATGCTGACCACCGGGACTTTTTTACAGGGACTGATGCACATCGGGCTGGAAAATTTCAGCGGAGGACGCATGGGCGACCCTGCATCCGTGGGCATGTCCAAAAGCCTTGAAGAAGCCGGACTGACCCTCGGCAGGCTCAAAACCGGAACAACTCCCCGCCTCCTTAAAGACTCCATTGACTACGATAAACTGGAAGAACAGCACGGAGATAATCCACCGCAACCGTTCAGTTTTCGGACCAAGGAAATCAGCCTGCCGCAGGTTTCCTGTCACATAACATACACCAACGAAAAGGCGCACGAGGCCATACGCAGCGGCTTCGAACGTTCGCCCATGTTCACCGGAGTTATCAAGGGAACCGGAGCACGCTACTGTCCTTCCATTGAAGATAAAGTTGCGAGATTCCCGGAAAAAGACCGCCACCAGATTTTTCTTGAGCCGGAAGGTTACGAAAGTCCTGAAGTATACCCCAGCGGTATCCCCACCAGCCTTCCGCTGGATGTGCAGAAACGCATGATCCATTCCATCGTAGGTCTGGAACAAGCCCAGATCGTCCGTCCGGGTTACGCCATTGAGTATGATTTCGTTCCGCCCACCCAGCTCTTGCCGACCCTTGAAACCAAGGTACTCCCCGGCCTCTATCTGGCCGGGCAGATCAACGGTACTTCCGGTTACGAAGAAGCTGCGGCACAGGGCCTTTGGGCCGCCTGCAACGCTTTCTGTAAACTGACCGGGCGCGACCCGTTCCTGCTTTCCCGCGATCAGGCTTACATTGCCGTGCTGGTAGACGACCTTGTCACCAAAGGGACTCAGGAGCCGTACCGCATGTTCACTTCCCGTGCAGAATACAGACTGCTGCTACGCGAAGGCAATGCCGATCTACGCCTTACCGAAATAGGCCGCGAACTGGGATTGGTTAAAGACGAACACTGGGCACTTTATTCTGCCAAAAAGAAAGGGCTTGATGAAGTAGTGGAACTGATGAACTCCACCCGCATAAAACCGGACCAACCCACCCGCGAGATCATTAACGAGATCGGCGGCACTGTTCCAAATAAATCAGTCACCCTTTCAGCTGTGCTGCGCCAGCCCGAACTTTCCATCGAAGACATGAAACATTTCAGACCTGAAATTGAAAGCTATGCTGACGATATTCTCACTGAAGCGGAAACCCAAATCAAATACGAAGGGTACCTCGTCCGCCAGCAGGAACTGGTAGATAAATTCCGCAAAATGGAATCTGTCAGCCTGCCGGAAGAAATCAACTACTCTGAAGTTTCAGGGCTGACCCGTGAAGCAGTTGAAAAGCTCACGGAAGTCCGTCCCCTGACACTTGGACAGGCCAGCAGAATTTCCGGAATTACTCCGGCTGCGGTCTCTTCAATTGAGATTCATCTGAAAAAAATCGGTGCCATTTAATTATAACGCCTGTTGGTTAAAGCATTTACTTTTCAAAATCATAAAAAATAAGTATAAGTAAACAAAGGGCTTTAACATTTAATCAAGGCTGTACCAGATGGCAGTAGATCAGGAATTCCTATACAAGACCCTGCGCGGTTTCGGAGATACGGGACTCCCCCAGCAGACAGTCAATATGCTGATTGTTGTCGGCTTTTGCATTATTGCCCTTGTTGCCGCCGTGCTTTGGTATAATAACAGAGAATTGAAAAAGAAGCTGAATGTTGTCCCTACAAGCTGGATTACGGATAAAGACCAGCTTGATAAAATATTTGAAACAGCTCTGGTATACCGTTCAAAAATTGATCTCAGTTTTCATTCAAAATCTGAAAAAAGACGTACCATAGCCTGCTCCATTGACGATATAAATGAGCACCTCGTTCTCGAAATACCGGCTAACGGAAACATCGGCAAATCTTGGTTAGGACGTGAGGTGGCCGGTTTTTTCCATGTCCCCGCCAAGCAGGCCGGGATGGTTATTTTCTACAACTTTACTTCAACAATTACCGACGTTAAAACCAAAGGATCACAATACTTCAATCTGATAGTTGCACTACCTGACCATCTGGAACAGACTCAGAAACGGGAATTTTTGCGGGTCTCGCCCCCTTCACGCCACTATGATTACACAAACATAATCCCCGACACTAAGCAGGGTGTGGCTGCCGGACTTAAATTTATCGCCACCAACGGCGAATATGCTCCCGGACACATGGGCGGAAAAGACGCCAATGTATTCCTTTCGGATATCTCCGGTGGCGGGCTCTCCCTTGAGCTGACCCACATGACTGGTAAACGGGCTTCGAGATTCAAGATCAACAAAGGTCAGAATTTTCTGGTATTGCTTAGCCTTGTTGATTTCGGTGATAGAGGCATTGTACGCCATCTTTTTGTCACCAAAATCAGACGAGTATTCATCGACCCCACTCAGGGAAGGGCACAGCTTGGGCTTTCATTTGAGTCGCAATTTATGGGATTTGATGAAGACACCAAAAAGCCCAAATGGGAAAAAGTTGGCAACAACGGTTGCCCGGAAATGGACGACTGGACCTATAACCTTTACCTTGAGCTATACAGAGAAGGTAATGAATAATTAAGGTTGTTGACACAAGCAGTACATAATAAGTAGATATTAGATCAGACTTAATTTCTATTTATGAGAATCAGGAATAACCGCAAAAAGGAGAATTGAATTGGACGACGGTTCTGAAGGCCGATTGTGGGCCAAAATGGTCAATATTTTTAAAAAATCAGACTCCCCCCTTGAAGAGCACATCCTCGAAGCAAGCGAAGACGGCGAAATCAAAGATGAAGTCGTTTCCATGCTGCTCAATGTCCTTGAACTCAAGGATACCGAAGCCAGCGAAATAATGATTCCCCGCACTGATATGATCGGCGTTGAAATAAACGGCGGTCTGGCAGATGTTGCGCAGGAGATCATTGAGCATGGACACTCCCGCATCCCTGTCTATCAGGAAACCAAAGACCGAATCGTAGGAATTATTCACGCCAAAGATATTATTGCCCCGCTTCTCAGCGGAAGCACCGAAACTCCGCTTGAAGAAATTATGCGGAAACCTTTCTTTGTTTCTGAGAATGTCAAAGTCAAAACCCTGCTTAAAGAGTTTCAGACCGGCCGCATTCATATGGCTATCCTTCAAGACGAGTACGGTGGAACATCCGGCCTGATCACCATGGAAGACGTACTGGAAGAAATCGTCGGTGATATTTCCGATGAACATGATGCCGACCGTCCTTCAGACTTTGAAGAACTGGAAAACGGTAAATTCCTTATATCCGGCAGGGTTCCCCTGACTGAAGTCTCTGAAAAACTCGACCTTAGCCTCGATTCCGAACATGTGGAATCAATCGGCGGCTATATTTCAGAGCTGACCGGGCGAATTCCCCATGTTGGAGAATTCATCAATATTTCGGGCTACAAATTCACTGTACACGAAGGTGATGCCAAACAAATCATTTCAATCCTCATAGACCCACCGACCGGTAACTAGAATGCATCCAGCTGTTCCGATTCTTATTGCAATGCTGTCCGCAGGACTCGGTTATGCCACCCCCCTGCTCCATCTCCCTGCTGCAATCCTAGCCTTCCCGCTGGCTCTCGGCATGATTGCATTTTCAGCTGCGTCACCGCGCAAGGCCCTTAAACAAGGCTGGATAGCCGGGTCATTAGCCGCGCTGGCCTGCATGTACTGGATAGCTTATCCGGTAGGTGTTTACGGCGGACTGTCGTGGGCTTTGGCTATCCCCTGCCCTATTCTGGTCGCCATGCTGATCGGTGCATATTATGCTGGCTACACCTATATTCTAAGCCATGCGGCCCGTGCCTTACCGCCCTTTGCACTATTCATATTCAGCGGCCTGCTCTGGACCAGCATGGAAACCGCGCAAGGATATCTGTTCTCCGGATTTCCATGGATGACTTTATCTTCAGCACTGGCTTTCAGGCCGGAGTGGATTCAGGGAGCTGCTTTTATCGGAGCCTACGGTCTTTCAGGACTGCTGGTTTCCGTGGCTACCGCTATCCTGTGCTGCAAAGTATCCCATCCGGCAAAGATCTGGGCTATCTCAGTGGTCATGCTTATCATCATCCTCGGTGGAATGCGTACCAGCCCGGAACAATTTTCCAATCTGGTGAAAACCGGTGACACATCCATCGGACTGATTCAAGGCAATATTGATCAGGCCAAGAAGTGGGATGCCAAATACAAAAAAACAACTTTCGAAAAATATCTGCGCCTGAGCAGAGAGGTTATAGACAAGACTGATCTTGTTATCTGGCCGGAAACAGCCATGCCTTTCTATCTACAGGACGGCGGAATCATGCGCGCGGAATTAATTAATTTCGCCACTGAAACCAAAACCCCCGTCCTGACCGGTGCCCCCGGATACGTACTTCACAGCAAGGGCAACTTCTCGCTCTACAACCGGGCCTATCTTATCTCACCGGATAAAAAATACATGGACTGGTACGATAAAGCACACCTCGTGCCTTTCGGTGAATATATGCCTTTTAAGGAATTCCTGCCCCTTGGCAAGCTGGTGCAGGGCGCAGGGGATTTTCTGCCCGGTTCCGACGCATCTCCGCTGCAAAGCGGCAACCTTGCTATGGGTATGCTCATTTGTTATGAAGGTATCTTCCCGGAACTGGCACAGGAACGGGTGAAAAAAGGTGCCAACATATTTATAAACATCAGTAATGACGCATGGTACGGCGACACATCCGCTCCGCGGCAGCATCTCAATCTGGTAACAATGAGAGCTGTGGAACAGGGTCGCTATATGCTAAGAGGCACCAACACCGGAATCTCCGCCTGCATTGATCCGCTGGGCCGGATCAGCCACGCCACCGGCCTTTTTGTCGACGCGGCAGTAGCGGCTGATGCCGAACTCATGGGCGGCAATACGTTTTACCACGCAAACTACAAAACAGTTACAACGACCCCGTTGATAATGACCCTGTTTGCCGCAATATGGATAATTATAAACCGCCGCAAAAATCCGGCGGGAATTAAAATATAAAGGAATTACACCAGAACATGCTTCAATTTTCAGACCTCAGATCCAAGGCTTTGACCTGTATAGAAAAATATGAATCCCTCTGGGGGCGTCTTTGACCACGCACAGAGCAAAGAACGACTTGAAGAAATAGAACACGACCTCAGTAAACCCGGCGCATGGGACAAACCTGACGCGCTGACCCCGGTTCTGCGCGAGAAATCCATGCTCGAAGAAAAGGTCACTTCATATGAAAACCTGACCTCCACAAAAGATGATGTCGAAGAATGGCTGATGATGGCCTCGGAAGATCAGGAGCAGGAAGTTCTTGAAGCCCTTTCCGAAAACGTTGAAAAACTTGCCAAGCTGGTGGAACAGACCGAGCTGGCAGCCCTGCTTTCCGGGCCGGAAGATAAAAGCACTGCCATTCTGGAAATTCATCCCGGAGCAGGCGGAATCGAATCACAGGACTGGGCGGAAATGCTGCTGCGCATGTATTTGCGCTGGGCAGATAAGAGAAACTGGAAAACCAGCTATCTCGACTACCAGCCGGATGATGAGGCCGGAATCAAAAGCGTAACCCTGCGCATTGAAGGGCTTTACGCGTACGGCTTCCTTAAAGGTGATGCAGGTATCCACCGCTTAATTCGAATTTCCCCTTTTGATGCATCAGGCAGAAGACATACGTCTTTCGCGTCAGTGGATGTTTATCCTGAGATCACTCAGGATATAGAAATCGAAGTCAAGGATGAAGATATACGTCTTGATGTTTTCCGGGCCAGCGGTCCCGGCGGGCAGCACGTTAACAAGACAAACTCTGCGGTACGCATCACCCATCTGCCCACGAATATTGTTGTTCAGTGCCAGAATGAAAAATCGCAGTTGAAGAACAAAGAAACCGCCATGAAGGTCCTCAAGTCCCGGCTTTACGAGCAGGAACTCAAGAGACAGGAAGAAAGCAAGAGAGCTGACTACGCCACCAAGGATTCCATCGGATTCGGCAGTCAGATCAGGACATATACTCTGCAACCCTACCGACTGGTCAAGGACCATCGCTGCGGAGCCGAAGACGGTAATGTCGAAGCGGTTCTGGACGGCGAACTCGACGGCCTGATCAGAAAATACATGCTTGAAGCATACGGCGGAGAAAATGAGCGCTGAGTACATCGCTGAAAATGAAGCCAGCCTTCTGGAGGAACTGCTTTCCGTACGGGACAGATTCTGCAATGAAAAAGGTGTCTGCCACTCTCAGAAATGCCCGGAAGGACTGACCGTAATGAGGCTCTGTCCGGGGATGACTCTTGAGGCATGGGAGATACTGGCGGAAAGACACGGTCTTAACGACTGGATGACCATGCCCCTTGACCAGAACATGGCTCCGCACCTGAATCATATTCAATCCGTGCTGCAAGAACTTTCCTACAAAACAGAGCACGACCCGCTGACCGGTCTCTCAAACCGCAGGGTCTTTGAAAGAACCCTTGATCAGGAAATTGAAAGGACCAGAAGGGCCAAGACCCCGCTGACCCTTGCCATACTTGATCTTGATAATTTCAAAAAGGTTAACGATACGTGGGGGCACCTGAAAGGTGATGAAGTCTTGATCGACTTTGCAGACCTCCTCTCCCAGAATTCACGGCGCTACGATCTGGTAGCCCGCATCGGCGGGGAAGAATTTGCAATCATCCTTTCCGGGGTGGGGCTGGTCAAAGCCAAACAGCTTATGGAAAGATTGTTGGATAAAGTACGCGATCTTACCTTTGCCAAGCCGGGCAGCAATGAAAGCTTTTCAATTACCTGCTCTGCGGGAATATCCTGCTTCAAAGGCATGGTGGATATTGAAATGCACGAACTGATCAGCAAAGCGGACAAAGCTCTATATGAAGCCAAAAAGTCCGGTAAGGATCAGGTCTGCTCCGCCGACATTCTTGATTTTGAAACAGTGACCAAGGAAACCCTTGTACACGCCAATGAAAAAAAATTTTTATTCACGGGAAACTAAAGCCGCACTCTCGAAATAAATTTCTATTTATTTTGAATCTCTATTAAATTTTATTGTTACCCTAATAAAGGAACATATAAGACATGATCAACGCCAACAAAACACTAAGCCTTGCTATCATGAGCGGTAAGGGCGGAGTCGGTAAAACCAACCTTTCCCTTAATCTTTCCTATGCCCTGAACACCGGGGGCAACAGCCTGCTGCTCATGGACTGCGACCTCGGACTGGCCAACCTCGACGTTCTGCTGGGCATTTCCCCGGAATCAAATATGCAGGACCTGCTCACCAGCGGAGCCAAACCTTCCGATATTGTAATCCCCATTGAGGAAGGAAAGAAATTTGACATCCTTCCCGCTGCTTCCGGTGTACCGGAACTGGTTGAAATGGACGAGGATATGCAGGACCTTCTGTTCAGCAAAATAACCAACCTTGTGGGCGGTTACCAGTATCTGGTGCTCGACCTTGGCGCGGGAATCAACGGCACAGTTCTTTCTTTTGCCGCCATGACCCAGATGAGAATTGTGGTAATCACCCCGGAACCGACATCCCTGACCGACAGCTACGCCCTGATTAAGGTATTGCATTCTCAACACAATGTCAGTGATTTCAATATCATAGTCAATCAGGCTTCCAATGAAAAAGAAGCAAGAGAAACATTTGAACGCCTGAACATGGCCTGCGAAAAATTTCTTAATATTAAGTTGAAAAATATGGGTCATGTGCGTTATGATCCTGCGGTAACAGAAGCTGTAAGACGGCAGATTCCTTTTATTAAGTATGCTCCCAAATCTGAAGCCAGCCGGGATATCCTCAATATTGCGGTTAAAATTCAGAAGATCAGGATGGAAAATATGGGCAGACTCAGTGAAAGACCTGTCATGAAAAAATTTCCAACACTAGACGAGTAATTATGCTTGACGAAAAGGGTAACTTTTCGGCATAGTTGTACTAGAAATGGTAAAAACACTAGCTCGTCACACTCAACACGATGTGGGAGAGGACATGAACAAAAGCGAACTGATCAAGAGTCTTGCGGAAGAAAGAGGTCTCCACGTGGATGAATCTGCCGAAATTGTTGATGCATTTGTTGATGCAATCAAAGAGGCGCTTGTTCGCGGCGACAGAGTTGAAATCAGAGGATTCGGCAGCTTTAAGATGAAAGAATACAAAGGCTACACCGGACGTAATCCCAAGACAGGTGACGTTGTTGACGTTACCCCTAAAAAACTGCCTTTTTTCCGCCCCGGTAAAGAGCTGAAAGAATATCTGAACGGTTAATGCGGCTTCTTATAGTTGTTTTTCTTATCCTTGCCAGCATGGGAACCTCAATGGCCCACGCTGGCAAGGATGTACTGTTGTCTATTGCCGACACCGCTAATACTTTCGGGACTGTCAATCCCTGCCCCACCTGAGGAAACAAGACCCTTGGCGGACTGGCCCGGCGGGCCGGATATCTTCAGGATTTACGGGTAGCACAAAAGCATGACGTCCTGATACTGGGCGGTGCGTATGAATTTCTGCCGACCTCCGGCGAAAAATTTTCCGATAAAAAACGAAATGCGCTGACTGAAGCTTTCCAAATCATTAATTATGATTTAGGAATTCTTAGTCCTGCTGAATTGAGTTTTCTGCAAAAATCCCCCACGGGAATTCCGCAAAACTGGATCGGCAACACAGAAGCACAGATTATCAACAAGCCCCTTGCCCATGGCAGAAAGGCGGTCATAATCGTACTTCCCTACCTTGAAAAAGGGTCCGACGACCTTCCTGATGATCTTATTGATGAATGCGCCACACTGATCAAAGAACACAGGAATAAAGCGGATCTAGTAATTACCATGAGCTCATGGGGTTACTTCAGGGAGAAAAAATTTCTCGCCAATCCGGTCATTGGCGAGGCTCCCCCGGACATTCTCCTGGGAAGCGGTGACGGACCGGGAATGTCCGGTAGTCTTACCGCAAAAGGCAAGACTTTGTGGGTTCGCAGCTACCCTACCGGAAAAGCGGTTAATAGGATCGACATTTACGACTGGCCCTCAAGAGCTGATGATTTCAAATGGTCTTCCGGGCAAAATGTAAAATGGTTCTTGCAGACTCTGACGGAAAAACTCCGTGAGGCACCTGAAGCCGTAAAGCTGCTCAGTGGTATTTCGGACGATAAGTAAAATTAATTTGGAGGCTTAGACAATGACATTCCAAGGAGCATTCACTGCTCTGGTCACTCCGTTCAAAAACGGGGAGATTGATCAGGACGCATACCGCGAACTGATCGAGTGGCAGATTGAACAGGGGATCGACGGTCTTGTACCTTGCGGTACTACCGGCGAAGCGGCAACAATGACCCATGACGAACAAGGTGAGGTTATTAGAATCTGTGTCGAGCAGGCCAAGGGACGTGTCCCGGTCATCGCCGGCGCGGGTTCAAACAATACTAAGGAAGCCGTAAACCTGACTAAGCTTGCTAAACAGGCAGGCGCAGACGCCACCCTCCAGATTACACCTTACTATAATAAACCGACTCCTGCGGGCTTGCTGGCGCATTTCAAAGCCCTTTCCGAAGAGGCATCCATGCCCTTCATTCTTTACAATGTGCCCGGTAGGACAGGACTCAACGCCCTTCCTGAAACCATCGCCATGATCGCAAATCAAGTTCCTGACGTGGTTGGCGTAAAGGAAGCAACTGCCAATCTCGGACAGGTTTCCGATGTAATCGAGCAGTGCCCCGAAGGTTTCACCGTACTTTCCGGCGATGACTTCACTGTACTGCCCCTGCTCTCCCTTGGCGGGCACGGCGTAATTTCCGTTGTTTCCAACATTATGCCTAAAACAATGTCCGACATGTGCGCGGCATTCAAGGCCGGAGACATGAAAAAAGCACAGGAACTGCACTTCAAAATGCAGCCTGTTAACAGGGTCATGTTTGTTGAAACCAACCCTATTCCGGTCAAAACTGCACTGGGTATGATGGGTAGGTTCGAGACTTCCTTCAGGCTGCCACTGGTTCCGCTCATGGAAGAAAGCAGTGCCAAGCTTGAAGCTCAGCTCAAAGCAAGCGGCCTGATCTAGATCGCTTTAGCAATACAATTTAAAATCCCCGCACGGTTCACCGTGCGGGGATTTCTTTGTTTGGATGCGCTACGCGCTTTTATTAAAAGATTTAGCCTCCGGCGGCCAAAGACCCCTTTAAAAAGGGTTCTCTGGACTCTCCTAAACTTTTTATTATGCTTCGCAGCGTTGTTTTATAATTTTACTTAAAGACCTCAGGCGTATATCCTTCCGGGAGATGGGCTGTTCCTTTGATTACCGGAATGCCTACCTCTGAAGCAGCGTTGCCCGCCAACTCATCAATATTATCGCAGAATCCGTTTCCTAATTTCCAGCCATCCTGTGCTTTATTGGAGAAAGAACAGGTCACGACATGAACGGATTCAGCACCTTTGGCTTTTAAAATCTTGACCATATCCGTAAAGTTATCACCGGGGCAACGGCAGGTAAAAACTCCTGCCAGTGAACATTCAGAATAACCACTGAACGCCTGAAGAGTCTGGTCGTGACTTTTAATGCAATTGGTCAGCGGACATTTATGTTCATTCTTTTCACAGCGGATCATTCCTATCTTACTCATCCTGATCCTCCCGCCTAATACTGTCCGCCGCCCATACCACGGCCACCGCCGCCCATACCGCGACCGCCGCTGCCCATACCACGGCCTCCACCAGCCATACCCATTCCGCGTCCTGTTCCGCCCATACGGCGGCAACCACCACCAAAACGACTTAAGTTATTTGGAGATCTCTTAAGATCAGCAACGGGCCGGCCTGAACCTCCAAATTCAGCCACATAATTATCTGACAATTCACGCACAGTACCTGAATCAGCGGTAACCATTTCAATACGTCCAGCCTGCAAAGCCTGTTCAGCCTTTGGGCCGAATGTACCGGAAATAGCCACATTAACACCCTGATCAGCCAGCAACTGCGCAGTCTGCAAGCCTGCACCGCCAGCAACCTGCGCATTTGCAGAATTATCAACAAAACGGTTTTCACCGGTTTCGCTATTAAAAATGACAAAACCAGCAGCCCTGCCGAAACGAGGTTCAAACGGACTGTCCACATTAGAATTATTTGCACTTACAGCGATAAGCATAATGCCTCCTGTTCTGATATTAATTACTCATTTCAACTAAAGCATAAATGAATCCAACCAGAACTTCGCCTTAAGATACAACCAGTTACATATTTAGCCTTAAAACAACTCGGCGCATAATTAGCCCAACTCTCTAATATAGGACAATTATGCGCCTTAAATTATAGCGTAAAAACAAATTTCGAAAATTAACTGAATCCGATTAGTATCATCCATACTGCTTTGCCCGCCAATCTTCCCGAGTCATCCTGTAAAGAACATGTTTTCGCAATGAACTGTTCCGAGGGACTGACGGATGCTCGAAAGTTTCACTATTGTAAGCCATGCCAAGCCTCTTCATCACGGCTTGTGACGGACTATTCTCGATCGCGGTAAAAGCCACAATTTCATCAAGATCAAGCTCCGTAAAACCATAATTTAAAGCAAATCTTGCGGCCTCAGTGGCATATCCATGTCCCCAAAATTGTTTATCGAGTCGCCAGCCAACTTCAACGCACGGAGAAAAAGGCAATTTAACAATCGGAACATGCAAACCGACAAATCCTATAAATGGCGCAACACCTGGAATCTCCACGGCCCAAAAACCCCAGCCCCGTTCCTCAATCAATGCATTTATTGCATCTGCATTGGCGTCACTTTCTGCTTTTGAAAGAGGAGCATAAAAATAGCGCATAACATCCGGGTCCGCATTAATCCGGGCAAGCGGAGCATAATCGGAAGGTTTCCACCCCCGCAAAATTAGTCTCTTTGTTTTATGTCGGGTCATACTTTAATTAATATACTAAAATTGAGTCCTCTGTAAATTTCAACTGCAATAAATTGTTGCCCAAATAAAAAAAGCAGTCCGGCCTCAAAAGACCAAACTGCTCAAAATATACAACGACCTTCAAACGGAGACAGTCTAAAAAATCTATATGCGAAGCAAACCAAAAGGTTTTGAAAGGATGGGGTCTGGGGAAGAAAAACTTTTGCAAAAGTTTTCCTTCCCCAGCCGCCGGAGGCAATTCTTACAAATTCTTAATAACGGCTTCACCCATTTCGGTGCAGCCTACGAGCTTGCCGCCCTCATCCATGATATCTCCGGTACGCAGCCCTTCGGACAGGGTCTTTTCTACTGCGGCCTCAATGCAATCAGCTTCTTCAGTCATGCTGAAAGAATAGCGCAGCATCATGGCGATGGACAAAATAGTTGCCAGCGGGTTGGCTTTATTCTCGCCTGCGATATCCGGTGCGGAACCGTGGATGGGTTCGTACAGGCCGGGGTTGGATGCGCCAAGCGATGCGGAAGGCAGCATGCCGATGGACCCGGTGATAACGGAAGCTTCATCGGAAAGAATGTCACCGAACAGGTTTCCGGTCACGATGACGTCGAACTGGGAAGGATCGCGCACAAGCTGCATGGCGGCGTTATCCACATACATGTGGGTCAGCTCAATATCGGGATAATCCTCGGAGACTTCTATGACGATCTCACGCCATACACGGGAAACATCCAGCACGTTGGCTTTATCCACGGAACAAAGCTTCTTGTTGCGTTTCTGTGCAGCTTCAAAAGCAACTTTAGCGATGCGTTTTACTTCATGCTCGTAGTAAACCATGGTGTTGTAGCCCATGCGTTCGCCGTTTTCTTCCTTGGTACCGCGAGGTTCACCAAAGTAGATACCGCCAGTCAATTCACGGACAACCATGATGTCGATGCCCTTTTCAACAATGTCAGGACGCAGAAAACAGGCATCTTTGAGCTGAGGAAACAGAGCAGCAGGACGCAGGTTGGCGAAGAGAGAAAGCTCTTTACGAATACCGAGCAGACCTTTTTCGGGACGAATTGCGGGATCAATGGTGTCCCACTTAGGGCCGCCCACCGCGCCGAGCAGTACAGCATCAGACTCTTTGCAAGCCTTGACGGTTTCGTCCGGGAGCGGAACTCCGGTAGCATCGATAGCTGCGCCGCCGATGAGTGCTTCAGTTGTCTCAATTTTGTGACCGAATTTTTCACCGATTACGTCCAGGACTTTGACGCCCTGAGCCATGATTTCCGGCCCGATTCCGTCACCGGGCATTACGCATATTTTCATTTTAAATCCCTATATGATGCGCTATCGCGCTATTTTAAAAGATGCCTTCGGCGACCCTTCGGGGACCAGAGAAACTTTTATTATGGCTTCGCCGTCTTAGATGGACAGATCGTCTTAGATAAAAACGAGCTGCCCTGCATCTTGATTAGTTCTATTTAGAAAGACGTTCTTTTACGTATTCTACCAGTCCGCCGCAATCGAGGATGCCTTTCATGAACGGGGGAACCGGGGCGCAGGTGATGGTTTCGCCTGTTGTTACGTTCTTGATTTCACCCTTATCTGCGTCAACTTCAAGCTGATCGCCGTCACCGAGCTTTTCAAAATCATCACCCACTTCGAGGAGAATGAGGCCCATGTTGAAACCATTACGGTAAAAAATACGGGCAAAACTCTTAGCTACAACAACCGGAATTCCGGCACCGAGAAGTGAAATAGGAGCGTGTTCACGAGAAGAACCACAGCCGAAGTTCTCATCGGCAACCATGATATCGTTCTTTTTAACACGCTTAATCCAGCCTTCTTCAAGACCTTCCATACAATTCGCACCGAGTTCATCAGGATCGGTGGTAACCAAAAAACGGGCCGGGATGATGGCATCAGTATCAATATGCGCCCCGACTCTATGTGCAGTACCTTTAATAGACATATATAAAATTCTCCTTGGGGATAACTGCTCCCCGCTAGAAACTTAAACTCATAAAATATATTCGATGCCCCACTTCTAAAAACCTCAACTAAAAGGTTTTGGGATTCTTAAACCCTTTTGCAAAAGGGTTTAAGCCGCCGGAGGCAAAATCAATTAATTCTTCAAAGCGCATAGCGCATCAGCTTACAAAGATTCAGGATCAGTAATAATACCTGTGATAGCGGAAGCTGCTGCTACAGCGGGGCTGGAGAGGAAAACTTCACTCTCGAGGCTGCCCATGCGGCCCTTGAAGTTACGGTTGGTGGTGGCGATTGCTCTTTCACCGCCTGCAAGAATACCCATATGCCCACCGAGACAGGGACCGCATGTTGCAGGACCTACGATTGCGCCGGATTCCATAAAAGTTTCGATCAAACCTTCGCGCAGAGCCTGCTTCCAGATGTTCGGGGTAGCGGGCAACACGATCAGACGAACATTCTTATTAGATTTGCGCCCCTTCAGCACTGCTGCGGCTTCGCGCAGGTCTTCAATACGACCGTTGGTGCAGGAACCGATGACAGCCTGATGAATGGTCATATCCTTAACTTCGTCAACGGGCTTAACATTATCCGGCAGATGCGGACAGGCGATCTGGGGCTTCATACCCGTTACGTCGATTTTGACTACGCGCTCGTAGCTTGCACCTTCGTCAGCACGCATTTCAACATCGCCGGTGCGACCCGCGGCCTTGCAATATTCAAGAGTCTTTGCGTCAACCGGGAACAGGCCGACCTTACCGCCAGCTTCGATTGCCATGTTGGCAATGGTCATGCGGCCTTCAATGGAAAGATTATCAACAACAGAACCGCTGAATTCGAGCGCCTTGTACAGTGCACCGGAAACACCGATAGTGCCGATGAGATTCAGGATGTAATCCTTGGCACCAATGTACTTGCCGGGAGTTCCTTCGATCTCGACTTTGATGGTAGGAGGTACTTTGAACCATGTTTCACCCAGTGCCATACCGCCGGCGATGTCAGTAGAGCCCATTCCGGTAGCGAATGCTCCGAGACCGCCGTAGGTGCAGGTGTGGGAGTCAGCACCGATTACGATATCGGAAGGACCGACAAGCCCCAGCTCGGGCAGCAATGCATGCTCAACCCCGACTTCGCCACCCTCATAATAATGGGTGATGTTCTTTTCATGGGCGAACTCGCGGACAACCTTGACCTGTTCTGCGGAATCAATGTCCTTGTTAGGAGTGAAATGGTCACAGACAAGAGCAACTTTGTCCTTGTCGAAGACCTGATCCGCGCCCATGGCCCTGAATGATTTAATAGCAAGGGGAGCGGTAATGTCATTGGCCAGTACCATGGAAACATTGCAGCGGACAATCTGGCCCGGCTCTTTCACTGTTTCGTCGGTATGAGCCTGTAAAATTTTCTCAGCTAAAGTTTTACCCATTATTTTTCTCCTGTTTCATGCGTTCAACCCTGTTGATGGCGTTGACATAAGCTTTGGCACTGGCGACGATGATGTCTTCGTCAGAACCGCGCCCGATTGATTTAAAACCGTTGTCAGTAATATGGACCGTAACCGCACCCTGCGCATCAGTACCGCCGGTAACTGCGTTTACGGAATAAAGTTCCAGCTTAGGTGCCCTGCCGACCATCTTGTTGATGGTGGAGAACACCGCGTTGATGGGACCGTCGCCAAACCCCACTTCCTGCATGGTTTCAGGATGTTCCTTATCCTTGCTGAAATCTTCCAGCACAATTGCGGCGTGCGGGGAAACCCCGGCAGTACCGGAAAATACAGAGAGTTCCTTTACCCGGTACAGGTCGTGAATACGGTAAGCCTCTTCCAGAACGAGAGCTTCAACGTCCTCATCAAAAATTTCTTCTTTCTTGTCCGCCAGAGCTTTAACAGCAGAGAAAACCCTTCCGATCTGCTCATCGTCCAGCTGGTAACCCATTTCATTGAGCTTGGAACCCAGCGCATTTCTACCGGAATGCTTACCAATGACAATTGATGTACCCTTCTTGCCGATAGATTCCGGGGTCATAATCTCATAGGTCTGGCGGTTCTTGAGCATGCCATCCTGATGAATGCCGGACTCATGGGCAAAAGCGTTGGCTCCGACAATTGCCTTGTAAGGTGAGATGGGCTGACCGATAGTCGTTGCCAACCTGCGGCAGGACGGGAACAGCTCTTCGGTGAGGATGGAAGTTTCTACATCGTAATAGTCCTTACGGGTATGCAAGGCCATAATCACTTCTTCCAAGGCAGCGTTACCGGCACGTTCGCCGATACCGGAGAGAGTTACCTCAGCCTGACGCGCCCCGGCCTTGATTGCAGCCAGAGTGTTGGCGCAAGCCAAGCCGAGATCATTGTGGCAATGCACGCTGAAGATAGCCTTATCGCTGTTGGGCACTTCTTTGAGCAGGTATTCGATCAACTTACCAAATTCATCCGGCTGGGCGTAACCTACTGTATCAGGAATGTTGATGGTCGTAGCACCTTCAGCAATGGCGATCTCCACAACCTGTGCGAGGAAATCCCAGCGGGAGCGGGATGCATCTTCAGCAGAAAATTCAACATTGGGAGTCAGGGAGACTGCGTGACGCACAGCCTTGCGGGCCATTTCCAAAATCTCTTCCGGTTCCTTATTGAATTTGTGCTTCATGTGGATATCAGAAGTAGCCACAAATGTATGGATTCTGGGGTTCTTGGCATGCTTGACTGCCTCGAACGCGCGGTCAATATCAGCTTTCAGTGCGCGGCAGAGTCCGGCAACCTGAATGTCACCCACAGATTTGGCAATCTCGGTTACAGCTTCGAAATCGCCCTGACTTGCTGCGGGGAATCCGGCTTCGATGATGTCCACACCGAGTTTTTCCAGCTGTCGGGCCATGGTGATTTTCTCAGCCATGTTCATGGTTGCACCGGGGGACTGCTCGCCATCACGCAATGTAGTATCAAAAATGTATACTTTATCAGACATTTATCTATCTCCTAGCAGAGGATGCAAAAAAAGACCTTTTGCAGTTTATAACAAAATTTGGGAATAAAACAGTGAAACAGGTTAAACTACTGAGTAATTTACCGTCCCCTAAAGAATTTTGGTACCTTATAAGCTTATTCTGGATGTAGTTTCAGAACTACCTGAAAAACTTATGACAATTCTTTGGAGGACTTTCCTAGTAGCTTATTGCTTCTGCGGGATAGAATGAAAATAGTATAAATGGGACCGGAAATAATGTATCCGGCAAAAATCACGAAACCCAAAAACTTGGGCTGGGAGGCAACCATGGTAAAGAGCGCAATAACGGTAACCATGGAACTGAAGGGATGAGCTTTGAACACGCCGAATTCTTTGAAAGAATTGTAACGAACAGTACTCACCATCAGAAAAGCGAGGCAATATACGAGCACCAGAGTGAACATAGGCAGTACACTCTGTGCGAGATTTTCAGGAATGTAAGGAGCGAAAAGAATCAAAGTAGACAAGGTACAACCAGCCGCAGGAATGGGCAGACCGATGAAATGGGCCTTGGAGGTTGTTCCAGACTGAACATTAAAACGGGCAAGTCTAAGCACACCGCAAGCCATCAACAAGAAAGCCGCCAGCATACCCAGTCTTCCGAACTGGTGAAGTTGCCAGTGGTAGACCATGAACGCAGGAGTAACACCAAAGGCAACCGCATCCGCCAGAGAATCGAGCTGAACGCCGAATTCACTGCTGGTTCCGGTCAACCGGGCCACCTTTCCGTCGAGACCGTCGAACAGACAGCTCACCAGAATGGCGACAGCACTCATTTCGTATGCACCTTCCACAACCCAGTTCATCGCGAGGAACCCACAAAAAAGGCTCGTCACGGTGAGAAGGTTGGGCAGAATGTATACGCCCTTGTGCTTTGGTATTCTTTTTTCCTTTGCCATGAAAAATACTTATACTTATTTGGAAATAAATTCCAGTAGAATTGTATTAGATTTTTAAATTCATTTTAACCGTTGCTGGTCAAAATGTTCGATTGGCAACAACTTTGCTGCCTCTTCCAGAACAGTTACTACTCCCCTGTTAAGCAAAGGTCAACCCGTGAAATATAAATTATTTATATATCAGTATCGGGATTATAGCGCAGCCCAAGCCCTGCAAGGCATAACCTGCCAGTATAAAAATTGAATACTCACCCAGCACCAATTAAGCTAGCTCTAAACATTTAAAACCAACCTCCTGCCAGAAGAAAGGAGACATTCATAACTGTCTTTATCTTTCAAAAGTGAATCCATCAGCCGCAACCTGCGCTTGCAATAGCCGAGATCATCAAATTCGAAACCAACATGAAAGCCAAGCGTGTGGGCCGCTATCAGAGGCCTATTCCCGGATGATACCACCTCCGAGCACAGCTCCATCTTCTGTATATACAGCCACAATCTGGCCCGGTGTAGGCCGGGAATGCGGCTCAATAAAATCAAATTCTATCCTGCTGCCAACCTGCACGGCCCTTGCGGGCTTAGATCGCTGACGGTAGCGGGTTTGGATAAATACAGTTTTCGGCCAGCTATCAAAATCGATAAGAAAGTTGAAATCGTCCGCCACACACCCCTTGGCCTCAAGCTCATCACGGGTTCCCACGATGAGCAGATTGCGCTCCATATCCTTGTCCAGAACATAGAGCGGAGCCTTCCAAGCTATGCCCAGACCTCGTCGCTGGCCTTGGGTATAACGCCAGAGTCCTTGATGTTTTCCGACTTTGCTTCCGTCGGAAAGAACGGCAATCCCCGGACCGGGAAGCTTTACCTTGCGGTCGATCAGAAACTGGCGGTAATCATCGTCAGGAACAAAACAGATTTCCTGACTCTCTGAGGGCAGAGGAATTTCCACACCACGCTTTTCAAGCTCGGCATAGGTCTGATCTTTACTATGTCCTCCAAGAGGAAAAATAGCATTCAGAACGGAATCACGAGGAACAAGAGAAAGAAAATAGCTCTGGTCCTTGCCCATATCAGCACCACGGGCAAGCACCTTTCCGTAACGGTCGTCTTTGGCAATACGCACGTAATGCCCGGTTCCGAGCAGGTCGCAGCCAAGTTCCTGAGCAGCCTTATAAAGCACGCCGAATTTGATTTCGGGATTGCAAAGAGCGCACGGATTGGGGGTATTTCCCTTCAGATATTCCTGAACAAACGGCTCAACCACCAAGCGGTCAAACTCGGCAGTCAAATCAAAAACATGCAGAGGCACATCCAGCTCCGCACATCTTTTTTCCAGCCCGGCAACAGCGGTTTGCGCTTTTTCCTTTCCAAGAAAACAGCCATGGACCGCCACAATATCCGCCCCGCTCTCTTTGAGCAGAACAAGCGAAAGCAGACTGTCCGCACCGCCACTGACCGCCATAGCCACTTTGCGCCCGGCTGCCAGTTCATTCAGTTCAGGATATTCAAACCCTGGTTCCATTATATTCTCCGCAAATTACTATTTATTTGTAACGGCATATTAACCGTTAAACTTCGTTCCGGTTACAAACTACAGAGCACACCATAGCTGTTCAAGCAAAAAATGAGAAATGCCCGGACACCCCCGATGGGTCTCCGGACAAGTCTCTCACAAGTCTCACATCATTCAAATTCATATTTAAATTTGAATTTGATTTTTATAAAATAAATATGGATTTATTTTATAATTCTAGCACAAGTCTATCTATATAATAAGCCGAAACAGTCCGGCGAATTACTATTCTTCTTTCTTAGGTTGCGGCAGCACAAGATTCAGGAAAACACCGAGGATACCGGCAAGGCCGATTCCGCCGAGTCTGAACTCATCGCTGAAAGGAGTAGGCAGAGACATGCCGCCCACGCCGAAGATTACGATCAGAGCCACAATTGCGAGGTTGCGTGCTTCCATGAGATCTTCACCGGCACGAACGAGGGTGTTCATACCGACAACCATGATCGCACCGAAAAGCAGGACCATGATGCCGCCCATTACCGGAACCGGAATAGTGGACAGGAATGCGCCGACCTTACCGCAGAAAGCGAGGGACATGGCAACGATTGCGGCCCAAGTCATAATAGCGGGGTTGAAAACTTTAATCAGGGCAACAGCACCGGTAACCTCAGAGTAAGTGGTGTTCGGAGGACCGCCGAGGAAAGCCGCGAGAGAAGTGGCCAGACCGTCTCCAAGCATGGTGTTCTGGATACCGGGCTCTTTTACGTAATCTTTATCAGCAACAGAGCTGATGGCGAGAACATCGCCGAAGTGCTCAATTGCCGGGGCAATTGCAACTGGAACGATGAACAGTATGGCTTCGAGGTTCCATTCAGGAGCGGTAAAATTAGGCATCGCAATCCACGGTGCAGCGGCGACAGCGTCAAAATTTACCAAGCCCATGAACAGGGAAACAGCATAACCTGCTGCGATACCGCAAAGGATGGGGATAAGTTTGAGCCAGCCTTTTCCGAGCAGGGAAACCGCAACGGTAACAGCAAGAGAGACCATGGATATGATGAGTGCGGTCTTTTCAGGAACCAGCACCACAGATCCGTCACCGGTTTTACCAACAGCCATGAACACTGCCACAGGAGCAAGGATCAGGCCGATAACCATAATGACCGGACCTGTAACAACCGGAGGCAAAACCCGTTTCAGGATATCGGTTCCGCGCCAGCGGATGAGAAAACTGAGCAGCACATAAAAAACACCTGCGGCGGCAAGACCGCAGAGCGTGGAAGGAATACCCCAAGTCTGCACGCCGTAAATGATGGGAGCGATAAAGGCAAAAGAGGAGGCAAGAAATACGGGGATTTTACCCTTGGTAACAACCTGAAAAACCAATGTTCCCGCACCGGCGGTAAAAAGGGCCACGTTGGGATCAAGGCCGGTAAGAAGAGGGACAAGGACAAGTGCGCCGAATGCGACGAAAAGCATCTGCGCGCCAAGGACAATGTCTTTTGCCCTGAAATTATACTCAGTACTGGATGTGCTCATTAGTAATCTCCGTAAAATTTTTCCAAAAAAAAGGCACCGTATTTGGTGCCTTTAAAAACATTTACTTAGTGCCGAATATCTTATCACCCGCGTCTCCGAGACCGGGGAGAATGTATCCTACATCGTTAAGTTTTTCATCAATCGACGCGACATAAATATCTACGTCCGGGTGAGCTTTAACAATTTTCTCAATCCCTTCAGGAGCAGCTACGAGGAACAGACCTTTAATATTGGTACAACCGGACTTCTTGAGAAGTTCAATTGTAGCCAGCAGGGTTCCGCCGGTAGCGAGCATGGGGTCAAGAATAAGAGCGATGCGCTCATCAATGTTGCTTGCAAGCTTGACGTAATATTCGACAGGCTGCAAACTCTCTTCGTCACGGTAAAAACCGACAACACTGACGCGGGCACCCGGAACCATGTCCAGAACGCCGTCCATCATACCGAGGCCGGCCCTGAGAATAGGAACTACGGTGATTTTTTTACCCTTGATTTCCTCTACCTCAACTTCACCGGCCCAACCATTAATGGTTTTAGCTTCGGTTGCGAGGTCTTTGGTTGCTTCATAAGTAAGCAATCTGGAAATTTCCTGAGCCAGTGCGCGAAAACGACTAGTGCTGATGCCGTCTTCACGGAGAATGCCGAGCTTGTGTCTTACCAAAGGATGGTCTACCACATGTACCGCCACGGTGCCTCCTTGATCCCATGTTATTTGTTTAAAATCCGAAAAGTCAAAACTTCGTGTTTCTATAAGACACAGCTTTGACAGTCAAGCAAAAAAATAACTATTTTCCAGCTAAACCATACTCACTTGGAATTACTGGAAATTGCAAATAAGCATTCAATTACTGATCACGAATATAACCCAATACGGAATAAATTACATGTGCAATAACGAAGATTTTCAAGAAAATGAAAACCAGCTTCTATGGACTGAGACCGCTAAATTTTCCGACCGAAACACCCGGTTGGACAAATTCTGGGGAACCGCCCTTGAAGAGGAAGGAATTTCACGGGGAAAAGTAAAAGACTGGATCAAAGCCGGATTTGCAGAAATCAACGGCAAGATCTGCAAGAAACCGAACCAGAAACTAATGGGGAACGAAGAACTGACCCTTAAGGGCGAAGCGGAACTGACTTCGCTGGTTCCCGAAGAGCTGCCGCTGGACATTATTTATAATGATGGAAAAATCGCAGTCATCAACAAACCAGCAGGACTGACCACCCACCCGGCCCCCAGCTGCCCCACCGGGACCCTTGTCCACCGCATGATCCACCACTTTCCGGAAATCCGCGACATGGATGAATGGCGGCCCGGAATTGTGCACCGTCTGGACAAATTTACTTCCGGCCTCATCAGCATTGCCCTGAACGAGCATGACCGATTAGCCATGTCCACAGCCTTTGCCGAGCGCGAGGTCAACAAGACTTATCTGGCAATTGTACACGGCGTACCTGACCGTGATTTCGGTGAAATTGAAGCCCCCATGGGTCGCCATCCGGTGCACAAAACCAAGATGGCGGTAGTCCTCAAAGGCGGACGCGATGCCCGCTCCGAGTACAAAACCATCTGGTCTGATCCTGCCGGACGGACCAGCCTCGTAAAAGTAAAAATCTACACCGGGCGCACCCACCAGATCAGGGTTCACATGGCCCATATCGGACATCCGCTTGTTGGAGATCAGGTATACGGTTCAATGCCCCACGCCCGCTGGGAACAGGAACAGCCAGAGCTTGCCAAACTTGCCCAGCGTCAGATGCTGCACGCCTACTCCCTTTCCTTTATGCATCCAGAATCAGGCGAAGAACTGAGTTTAACTCAAACACCGCCAAAAGATTTTATCGACATGCTCAAAGCCCTGAACAAATCCGTTCAGCGTGTCGGCTTGATAGGCATGCCCTGTGGCGGGAAATCTGCGGTATTAAATATCCTTGCGGACAATAAAATCCCCACCTTCAGCGCGGACGAGTCCGTTGCCCGCTCCTACGAAAAAGACGGCGCCGGGTGGGAGCTGCTACGCCAGAGATTCGGTAACAAATTTATTGATCCCGAAACAGGAGACGTTGACAAGGCCGCCCTTTTTACTGCCATGCGCGAAAATGATGACCTGCGCCGGGAAGTAATGAACATCGTCCATCCCATTGTGCAGCATGATGTAGAAGAATTTTTCAAGGCAAACACTAATGAACCGCTGGCTGTGGCTGAAGTTCCCCTGCTGTTGGAAGGCGGCTGGCACACCAAAAAGCTGGTTGAGGCAGTAATCGGGGTACGCTGCCCGGATGAAAAACGAACCGGGGAATTACGCGAAAAACGTGGTCTCGAACCTGAAATCCTCGCTGTATTCGATTCATGGCAGTGGGATGAAAAATCCAAAATGGATTGCTGCACCGCCATCATTGAAAATGACGGCGACTTGACTAAACTTGATTCGGAAACAAGCCGGATTATCGAAGTTCTGACAAGCCTGCGCAAGGACAAAGAAACATCATTCGAGAATTACCTCGAAAAGCTGTTCAGACCTGATGAAAGCTAGGTTTCAGTGCTTGTAAGTATTGACTTACCCGCCCCGTGTGTTACTTTATAAGTGAGACCTGAGGCGAGTGGTCAGGACCGTAGTCGGAAGAATGAACATATTATAATGATTAGGATGCAAGTCCATTTTACATAAAAGAATTCTACGCAAGGTCCAACCCCGCTTTCAGCATTAGCATTAGGTTTTAGGTTTAGTGTTTAGGGAGTGAGTACCCCTAGTTTACCTACCAACTCAATCTCGTCACGCCCCCGCCGCATTTATGTGGCGGGGGTCGTTTTTTGTGGGCTTATCCCCATGGAGATCATAATATTTTTCTGTTAGACTTGAATTTAAATTCATAAATCTCAAGCTCAACCACAAAGGCAAAACACATGATCCCCATCCGCGACAACGTCCCCTGCCTGATCACACCTTACGTGTTGCGCGGAATCATGATCCTCAACATCGCGGTATTTGCCTTTGAACAGATGTTGACCCCGCAGGGACGACTTGCACTTTTTCATCTGCTGGGCGTGGTCCCGGCAAGGTTTTTCCATCCCGAATGGGCGGTTTCCGCCGGATATCCCGATGCCGGAATACTGCCGCTTTTCACCTACATGTTCCTGCATAGCGGCTGGCTGCACATCATCCTCAACCTGTGGATGCTCTGGATTTTCGCCGACAACATCGAGGATGCCATGGGGCATGGGCGGTTTATCATCTTTTATCTGGTCTGCGGACTCATTGCCATCGGCATACAGATGGCTATCAATCCGTCAGCCAGTGCCCCGGTAATCGGCGCATCCGGCGCAGTTGCCGGAATCATGGGCGCATACATGCTGCTCTATCCGCACGGGCAGGTATTGACCTTATTCCCGATAATCATCATCCCGTTTTTCTTTAAGATTCCGGCATCATTATTCTTAGGACTATGGTTTCTGATTCAGGTATTTTCCGGTGTATCCGAGCATTTTGCCGAAGGAACGCAAAAGGTCGCATGGGCCGCACACATAGGGGGATTCATTGCCGGGATGATATTGATTCGATTTTTCGTGAAGAAGGATCGTTGTGTTTATTGTTATGTTGCGGAGAAGAAGGATTATGAGTTGCCGGAGGATTTTTAGAAACGCTATTGACTATATACACAAACACGTTTTAAATATAAAAACTTTTACCAACATTTACGAGGTGAACATTATGCAAATACCATTTTCAGCACAATATACACTCGATGAGATATCAGAAGCTTTAGGTTGCGATGAGGCAAAATTTAAAAAGGAAAAGACTGGCAGTTTACAGCGAAGTAACGGGATATATGAATTAGAACGCTGGAATGGAGTACTTCATTTTAACCGTAAGACTCCATTTAGTACAAAAGAGACCGAGTTCATAAAAAAAATTCTGGCAAGCTACAATAGCCTATCTAAGCAATTATCAACACGAGGTGTAGCACACCAATACATGCAAACAGCAATAACCTCTTCTGTTCTAGATATATCAATTGCCAGATATATCTCTAGCTCCCCTGACAGTTTTTTATACATACATAAATTAATTCAACACTTAAAAAGATTAAGCCTTAAACAATATGAAGGAAGTCAAATTAGAACTGGATTCCTTATAACTGAGACAAAACACCAAAAACAAAAAGAATTCGATATTGACTCTGTAGATTATGAAATTGTCCCGACTGACGGCAATATTAAATTAGATAGAAAGACGATAAAGGACACTACGTTCCTAAGAATTATAGACGGCATCAATTCATTTTATCTCTGTGATCCAAAACTCGACATATCAGCATATTGTAATATTTTATCTAGCGAATACGATTCATTCGAAAAACTCTCTGGTAAGTGCATAGAGAATATTCTTCGGAGTGATACCGGTGCACAATTCTATGCAGGTGTCAGCAATTCTGCTGAATTTGAAATTATCACCCACGACAATATAAGAATTTTACACAGAAAAGGAAGATGGTATTTTATCGACTGCAATCTAGTTAACGGTATTATTGCGTCTAAACATCGTGAGACAGAACCATGGAGAATTTTTTATGCTATGTCTAAAATCAAGAAAGGGACGGTCGCACTTATCACAGACAAAACCCAAAATTCTCTTGAGAAACTAGTAAAAAGGCATGTCTCAGATGATAGTGGAGTTAGAAAAAATATTGATGCATGCATTAAAGATGCTGACTTAGGAAGATTGTGTGAAACAGGTGAACTCATGCGAATCCTTACTACCGACGGTATGTCTATCTTCGACAAACATTTTGACAGTCTTATAGACTATAGTGCCATTGTTAATACCGCACTATGTGATAGCGATACAGGTGGAGGAGGAAGGGAAAGCGCCGCAATTGCAGGTTCTTTATTTGGAACAACAGTAAAAGTTTCTGAAGACGGTCCAATCACAATTTTCAAAGACAAAAAAATAATTTATGATGTTGGGTAGCTAGTTGAACTACCTCTCAGTCCCTCCTCACTATCTTCCTGTCCTCACCTAAATTTCAATTATTACGCTTGACTTGCGCGAACTTCGAATTACTTTGATATAGTGACGTTCAAGAAATTGATCGTCCAATCACTCAAGGAGTAATTACAAGATGAGCGTGAAATATAAGGACTACTACAAACTTCTGGGAGTCACCCGCTCCGCAAGTAAAGAAGATATTGCTAAAGGCTTTAAAAAGCTGGCTCGGCAGTATCACCCGGACTTGAACCCGGATAACCCGGAAGCGGAAAAGAAGTTTAAAGAAATCAACGAAGCATACGAAGTTCTGAAGGACCCGGAAAAGCGTAAAATGTACGACCAGTTCGGCGCGGACTGGGAGCATGGACAGAATTTCCGTCCGCCTCCGGGCTACGAGAACATGAACTTCAGCGGCGGTGGCGGCGGATTCGGTGGCTTCGGCGGCGCAGGCGGCGGTGATTTCAGCGACTTTTTTGAAACCATTTTCGGTGGCGGTGGAGCACAAGGCTTCGGCGGTGGCGGTTTCGGCGGCGCGCAGGGATTTGGCGGCGGTGGTGGATTCCATCAGCAGCGACCCCGCAAAGGCGAAAACTCTGAAACCATTCTGCTGCTGACCCTTGAAGAAGCATACAAGGGCGGACCTAAATCCGTTACCGTGCAGGAAAAGGCAACCGGCCCCGGCGGGCATCCTATGGTGCAGTCCAAGACTCTGGATGTTAAAATTCCCGCAGGTATCAAAGAAGGCCAGAAGATTCGCCTTTCCGGTCAGGGATCACCCGGCCCGCATGACGGACCGCGCGGCGACCTGTACCTGAAGATTAAACTTGCGGCGCATAAGGATTTCAAGGTCGAAGAAAGCAATGTTATCCTCGACCTGAAGCTTGCCCCTTGGGAAGCGGCACTTGGCGGAAAATTCAAACTGCCCACCCTTGACGGCATGGTTGAAATGAACATCCCCGCAGGACTTGGCAGCGGCAAGAAGCTGCGCATCAAGGGCCGCGGACTCGGCACTGGAGCCAAGAAAGGCGACCAGTTTGTGCGCATCATGATTCAGGTGCCCAAAGCCGAAACCGACGAAATGAAGAAACTCTGGGAAGAACTGGCTGAAAAGTCCGACTTCTCACCCCGCTCATTCTAAAGGAGGCCCGCCATGGACATTAAAGAAAGGACCGAAGCGCAGCCTCCATCCAGTTCCAAACGTCTGGTCATCACTCAGGTCATGGAAATGACCGGACTGAAAGAGACCGTAGTACTGGAACTGATCAGCATGGAATGGGTGCGGCCCGGAACAACCGGGGACGGACATTATCTCTTTGAAACAAGCGATCTCTATCGCATGACCAAACTTTCAAGGCTCTGCAAGGACCTTGATGTCACCCCCACAGGCGGGTCGATTATCGTCGATCTGCTTGATAGGGTCGAAAAACTCGAGTCACAACTCGAAGAGATGAAAAAGTTAATTTAAAAAACGCAATGACTTGCGAGTTTAAAAATAGATTCAAACTCCTGCCTAATACGCCGGATAACTTCAGGGGGAGGACCATCCTCTCTCCCTGAAGAACAGTAAAGGTGCGTCGAAATTCAGCCTAACCGGTTGAAAATGGGTTGTGAATCTTGAATGCAAGTCAATTAAGATAAAGCAAAAGGAGACTGTATATGGATCCGAACAAATTCACACAGAAAACCAACGACGCCATAGCTGCGGCACAATCTCTGGCTGTTAAAAACGGTCAGCAGCAGATAGAAGTGGAACACCTCCTCCTTGCTCTCATTGAGCAGGAAAAAGGCATTGTTTCCAAAATTCTCCAGAAAACATCCATTGATCCCGCGACCTATAAAAAGGCTGTCGAGGATGAAATCCGCAAACTTCCGCGGGTCAGCGGCCCCGGCGCACAGCCCGGACAGGTCTTTGTTACCCAGCGGTTGAACAGGATTATTGTGGCTTCTGAAGAAATCGCCCAGCGCATGCAGGACGAATTCATCAGCGTGGAACACCTTTTCCTGGCCATCATGGATGAACACGGCTCTACCGGAGCAGGTAAAGTCAACAAAACCTTCGGCCTGACCAAGGATAAGGTTCTGGAAGCTATGACCTCCATTCGCGGCAACCAGCGCGTGACCACTGATAACCCGGAAGCCACCTATGATGCGCTCAAAAAATATGGTCGAGATCTGGTGGAAGAGGCCCGCAAAGGCAAGCTTGATCCGGTCATCGGCCGTGATTCCGAAGTCAGACGCGTAATCCGCATCCTTTCCCGACGCACCAAGAACAACCCTATCCTCATCGGTGAGGCCGGGGTCGGTAAAACCGCTATCATCGAAGGGCTGGCTCAGCGTATCGTCAAACAGGACGTGCCTGAAGGTCTGAAAGACAAGACCGTGTTCATGCTCGACATGGGCGCGCTCATTGCGGGCGCGAAATATCGCGGTGAGTTTGAGGAACGCCTCAAGGCAGTACTAAAGGAAGTTCAGGAATCAGATGGACAAATTCTCATCTTTATTGATGAAATCCACACCATTGTGGGCGCGGGTAAGACTGACGGCGCAATGGATGCCGGAAACCTGCTCAAGCCCATGCTGGCCCGTGGCGAACTGCATTGCATCGGCGCGACCACCACTGATGAGTACCGCAAATATATTGAAAAGGACCCGGCCCTTGAACGTCGCTTCCAGACCATTCTAGTTGAGGAGCCGACCATCGAGGATACCATCTCAATCCTGCGCGGATTGAAGGAACGGTTTGAAGTGCACCACGGTGTACGCATCAGCGACAGCGCGCTGGTGGAAGCGGCAGGACTCTCCGCCCGCTACATCACCGACCGCCAGTTGCCGGACAAAGCCATCGACTTAATTGATGAAGCCGCAGCCATGATCAGGACCGAGATCGACTCCCAGCCCTACGAACTGGACAAGATCAACCGCCAGATTTTGCAGGCTGAAATCGAACGCGAGGCCCTGCGCAAAGAAGAAGATGCCGCATCCCGTGAGCGTCTTTCCAAGCTGGAAGACTCCCTCACTGAAATGAAGATCAAGCAATCCGAACTGGTCGAGCAATGGGAAAAAGAAAAAGGTTCCATCGACACTGTGCGCGACCTCAAGGCCCAGATCGAAAAAACCAAACTCGACATTGAGGAAGCGGAACGCAACCTTGATTACAACCGCGCTGCGGAACTGAAATACTCAACCCTGCTCGCTCTGGAACAACAGCTTGAAGGGATTGAAAATGAGATTGAAGGCGAAGAGGACAAAGTCACTGCGGACAGCAAGCGTTTGCTCAAGGAATTTGTCGGCCCGGATGACATTGCCGGGATTATCTCCCGCTGGACTGGAATCCCGGTCACCCGCCTTGTGGAAGGTGAACGCGAGAAACTGCTCCGCCTTGAAGACATTCTGCATGACCGGGTAATCGGTCAGGATGATGCGGTGCGGGCGGTATCCGAAGCGGTACTGCGTGCCCGTGCGGGTCTGAAAGATCCTTCGCGGCCTATCGGTTCATTCATCTTCCTCGGCCCCACCGGAGTCGGTAAGACAGAGCTTTGCAAGGCCCTTGCTGAAGCGCTCTTTGATAGTGAAGAAAACATCGTACGCATGGACATGTCAGAGTACATGGAAAAGCACGCAGTAGCGCGGCTCATCGGTGCGCCTCCGGGCTACATCGGTTACGATGAAGGCGGACAGCTTACCGAGGCCATCCGCCGCAAGCCCTATTCCGTAGTGCTCTTTGATGAAATCGAAAAAGCGCACAGCGATGTATTCAACGTGCTGCTGCAAATCCTAGATGATGGCCGAATCACTGATTCTCAGGGCCGCACCGTGGATTGCAAAAACACCATCATCATCATGACTTCCAACCTCGGTTCCCAGCTTATGCTTGAAGGAATTGAAGACAACGGCGAATTCAAAAACGGTGTGCAGGACGGAGTAATGAATGTGCTGCGCGGACATTTCAGGCCCGAATTCCTGAACCGCGTGGACGAAACAGTGCTCTTCAAGCCGCTGCTCGAAAAGGATCTTGTCAAAATCGTAGACCTGCAACTTGCAGGACTGCGTTCGCGCCTTGAAGAACAGAAGATGTCCATGGAAGTATCAGATAAAGCCAAGGCATTCATCGCCCACGCGTCCTACGATCCCATCTACGGGGCAAGGCCGCTACGCAGATACTTACAAGCTCACGTGGAAACCCCACTGGCTAAAAAGATCATCGGCGGAGAATTGCAGGAAGAGAACAGTGTCAGCATCGATGCCGGTGCGGATGGATTGGAATTTATGACTGAATAATATTAAGGCCTCCGGCGGCCCTGCCGGGGGCCTTAAACCCTTTTGCAAAGAGGTTTAAGAATCCCAAAACCTTTTAGTAGGCTTCGCGCTGCGTTGACCTATAGCCTTGCGCTAACGAAAGCACTGCTTCCACTTATTGGCTTTCCTCACAATAGCAATTTTCTTAAGCCCGCATGAAAAAATTCATGCGGGCTTACTTTTTATGTTGACAGCAAACTTAAATTTAAATAGTAACAATTATCAACAGCAACAGATAAGGAGATTCTAATGCAAGATAAGGTACTCGAAGCAATGAAAGAAGCTGGTAAGCCAGTTCGTCCCGGTGATGTAGCAAAAGCAATCGGTGAAGAATCCAAGGATGTTTCCAAAGCCATTAAGGCACTCAGGGAAGCAGGAAAAGTGCACAGCCCCAAACGCTGCTACTACGAGCCTCTTTAAGAAATTTCCAATTACCTCATAACCACTCACACCACGCAAGAAGGCGGAATGTTCGTTACCACCCGAACATTCCGCCTTCTTGCTATTTAATATGTCTGTATTGATTACATCAGCAAGCTACCAACCTGATAAATAACAACCGATAGCGAATAACCGAAAGCAAGCGACCCGAAAACTGAGAACGCAGCCCACTTCCAGTTGGTCTCGCGGGCAATAACCGCCACAGTAACCATGCACGGCACATAAACCATCAGGAAAATGAACACCGACCAGATCACCGGGGTGGTCCAAGCCTTGTCCGCTGCTATTTTCTCAGTAAGCGAAAGAGCTTCTTCCGGGTCCTCATCGCCAAGTGAATAGGCGGTAGACATGGTGGATACGAAAACTTCCTTAGCTGCAAATGCGCCGATAAAAGCGATATTGGCCTGCCACGGGAATCCGGCTACATCGGTTACCGGAGAAATGGCCTCACTGAGACGTCCGGCATAGGAATGCTTGAGGGCTGCTTCACCTTCATTGTAACTGATATCTGCAAGGGCTTTTGCCACTTTATCTTCTTTTTGCTGCACCGTACCGGACCACGATGCACTTTGCTCCGCCACTTGAACTCGCTGAGTTTCAAATGCTGCAACACGCTCTGCGGGAAGCTGAGGAAAAGTCATCAACGCCCACATAAGAATGGAAATAGCAAGAATTACGGTCCCGGCCTTTTTCACGTATTCCCAGACGCGATCCCAAGTATGAATGGCTACCCCGTGCAGGGTGGGAATCCGGTACGGCGGCAATTCCATAACAAATGGAGTGGACTCTCCTTTAAGTGCGGTCCAGCGCAATAAACGTCCAAAACACAAGGCCAGCAGCCATGAAATCAACACAAGTCCGAACATGACCGTGGTGGCGTTGTCCGGGTAAAATGCACGGACCAGCATGAGATACGCGGTCGTTTTCGCGCCGCAGATCATGAATGGAGCAGTGATGATAGTGGCTATGCGCTCCTTGGGACTGCGTAAAGTACGGCAGGTCATGACGCCCGGAACGGCACAGCCACCCGGAAGACCGCCGGACATAATAAAAGGCATAATCGACATACCGTGCAGCCCGAATGAACGGAACACCCGGTCGACCATGTAGGAAACACGGGCCATGTAGCCGAGATCTTCCAGAAAAACGAGCATGGCGAACATAATCAGGATCAGCGGAGTAAAGCCCATGACCGCGCCGACGCCGTCGATTACCCCGGAAGTGACCATAGATTTAATGAGTCCATCAGGAAGCAGGGAGCCTACGGTACTTGAAAACCACGCAAATGCGTTTTCAACCCAGCCCTGCGGCACAGCACCTACATTGAAGGTGATGTAAAACATGGAGTACATGATCAAAAGCATGATTACCGGGCCGAGAAATTTATGGGTCAGCACAAGGTCGATTTTGTCAGAAAAATCAAAACGCAGATCGTCCTCACGACTGATTACGCCCTGCTTGAGAATGGAGTTGATGAAGCCGTAACGATAATCAGCGAGAACTGCTTCGGGATAGGTATTCAGAGTTTTTTGAATATGCTCGGAAACGTTGCGTACCTTTTCTTCAAGCTGCTCAGAAAGCGGTCCGGCCTTGCGACCGTTCTTCATGACAATTTCATCTTCTTCCAGATACTTCACCGCCAGCCAGTGCGGATCGTAACGATCAGTCATGAACTCATTTTCCTTGATCAGAGCGGTCATTTCATCAATCGCCGGATCAAGGTCATGTCCATATGAAATATTTACAGGGGTCCATTCGCCTTTAGTTTTTTCAACTACTTTCTGAACCGACTCCATAAGTTCGACTTTACCAACGCCCCTGCGGGCAATGCACTCAATGACAGGAACGCCCATAAGCTCGGAAAGCTTTTCGGAATCAATGCGAATGCCCTTCTTGCGAACTTCATCCATCATGTTCAGGCCCAGCACGACCGGAACACCGATTTCCATGAATTGCACCGCAAGATAAAGGGAACGCTCCAGAGAGGTGGCATCGAGCATGTTGATAACCACATCGGGTTTTTCATCAACGATTACATCGCGGGCGACCACTTCTTCCATAGAATAAGAAGTAAGGGAATATGTTCCGGGCAGATCCACCAGATTGGCGCAGAATTCAGGCGTGCAATAACGTCCCTCAGTGCGGTCAACCGTAATTCCCGGATAGTTACCCACCCGTGCGGTTGCCCCGGTCAGAGTATTGAACATGGTACTCTTTCCGCAGTTGGGCTGGCCTGAGACCGCTACAAAATATTCTTTCCCCATGAACTAATCCTCCGGCTGAACCACAATAAAATCAGCTTCGTTATTACGCAAGGTCAGGGTAAAACCCTTCATACGTAAAGCCACGGGATCTTCAAGAGGCGCACGGCCCACAACCATGAATTCAGTTCCGGGAACAAGCCCCATATCCCGAATACGGCGACCAAGCTCTCCGCTTGCATTAACCGAGACAACAACACCCTTCTGGTCTTTCCGCATTGTTCTGAGTGATACAGACATAACTCCCCTTTACTATATATCTATACGTATGAATATGAATAGCATTTTCAACAGCAATCAGTCTACTTTAGTGCTGTGCGAAACGAATTTCATAGGCATGCTGATGATTGAAAGTCAATCTCAAACTCTCAAGTTTTAATATGTAACTTATGACACATTAGACTTCATACTAATTAGGTATACATTTTTACCTGTCAAGCTGACATGGTGATTTTAATTGTAGATTAGATTGAGCGGAACATTTACAGTAGCAAAATCTACTATCCTTATAACCCTTCATAATTTTATATGAAAAACATAATCCCCTACGACGACCTGCGCCAATACGCTAAAGTTCTCTTCTGGTCCCTGAACAGTCAGAAAGAAGACGGCCTGAGAAATAAAGATATTATCATCATTAAATATGATTATCTGGCAACGCCCCTTGCGGAAGCCCTATTTGCTCTACTCATAGAGACACACCTGCATCCAGTTATGGAAACAGGACTGACCCCGGCAATGAAAGCTGAGCTGTACATTAATTCCAGCTACGGACAATTGACCTTCTTTCCTCCCGGCAAAGAGGAAATGTACGAGCAGGCCGCTGGAGTTATCCGTATCCATGCCCCCGAAGAAGTAGAGGCCATGACCGAAGTTGATCCACGCTCAATCATGGAAAACCGCAATGGTTCACGCCCCTTCCTGCAAGCAATCGAAAAACGCAAATTGTACGGCAAAATGGCTTGGACCGAATGCACCTATCCCACTGCGGCTTTGGCCGCAAAATCTGGACTTTCTCTCGAAGATTACACAACGCGACTTATGCGGGCCTGCTACCTTAACATGCCCGACCCGGCCCGCGAATGGCAAAAAATTTCTGAACGGACCAATGAAATAGCCCGCTGGCTGACTTCGCTTGAGATCAAGACCATCCGCATGCAGTCCGAGCTTTGCGATTTATTTTTTTCCCCCGGCGAGAACAGACGCTGGCAGGGAGCCGCCGGAGACAACATTCCCGGCTATGAAGTATACGTCTCACCTGACTGCCGCACAGTAAACGGAGTCTACTACGCAGACCTGCCTTCATTATATATGGATAAGGCCACATACGGGGTGCAGGTCGAATTCATGGACGGCATTGCCATACGAGCAAAAGCCATGGGCGGAGAAAAATTCCTACTCGACCAATTGCGGGCAGATGGTGGAGCACGCCGGGTGGGTGAATTCTCACTGACGGATGCTTCCATTTCACGGGTGGACCATTTCATGGCCCAGACCATCCTTGATGAAAATTTCGGAGGCGAACATGGCAGCTGTCACATCGCACTGGGGCAATCGCTCAGTGAGACTTTTGCCGGACCTCCCGAAATACTGGATAAAATGATGATGGACTCCCTAGGTTTCAATACCTCCTCCATTCACTGGGACCTTGTGAACACCGAAGAAAAAATTGTTACCGCAAACCTTGCCGATGGGAAAAAAGTGACTATTTACGAGAACGGACGGTTCAAAATGCCTTAAATGAGCATGAATTTAAAAAAACTTCCCTTTGATCCCCTTTCATGTGTTGACAACATATGCGAGATGCTTATTTGTCTAATTGTGCGGTCTGATTGTCCTTTTTTAAGGTCTCAGGCCGCAAATTCATGACACCGGAGAATCCATGTCTGGAAAAGAAGATAATAAAGAAATGAACGAACAGGAAACCGCGGCAACTGAAACTGAAGAAACTGCGGAAGCTAAGAATGAAGTGACTTTAAGCGAAGATGAACTCAAAGCCCTCTGTCGGGAACATGTCTGTCCCGCATGCGATGTGATGGGAGAAGCCAAGGAAGAGCGTCTCCGTGCACTGGCTGAAACGGAAAACATCAAAAAGAGACTCGCCCGCGAGACTGATGAACTGAAAAAGTTCGCGGCGGACTCCATCCTTTCCGACCTGCTGCCCGTGCTCGACAACCTCGACCTCGCCCTCAACCATGCTCAGAATCTCGATGCATGCAAAGATTTTGTGATCGGCGTGGACATGACCAGAAAAATGTTTCTGGAAACACTTGCCAAACATGGCCTTGAGGCTGTGGGCAAGATTGGTGAAGAGTTCGACCCCAATTTTCATGAAGCCATGGGCATGGCACAGGATGCGGATCTTCCCGCCGAAAGCATCGCCCAGATCATGCAGTGCGGCTATGTCCTCAAAGGACGCGTTATCCGTCCCGCAAAAGTAATGGTTAATAAATTATCCTGATTTTTATAGCCTGCCCTCTTTACAACTGAGAATCAGGCCTTAAATCATAATGCAGTAAATTTGAAAATACATCTGGAGGAATTTATATATGTCTAAAATTATCGGAATCGACCTCGGTACTACCAACTCCTGCGTTTATGTTATGGAAGGTAAAGACCCCAAATGCGTTACCAACGCAGAAGGCGGACGCACCACTCCCTCTATCGTAGGCTTCACTGATAAAGAACGCCTCGTTGGTGAAATTGCAAAACGTCAGGCAGTTACCAACCCTGAAAAAACAGTATTCGCTATCAAGCGTCTCATGGGCCGTCAGGCAAGTGCTCCTGAAGTTAAAAAATGGACTTCACACTGCCCCTACCCCATCGTAGACGGCAAAGGCGGAGACGCATGGGTTGAGATCGAAGGTAAAAAATACAGCCCGTCTGAAGTTTCTGCGATCATTTTGCAGCAGCTCAAAAAAGACGCTGAAACCTACCTCGGTGAAACAGTAACCGAAGCGGTTATCACTGTCCCCGCTTACTTCAACGACTCTCAGCGTCAGGCAACCAAAGACGCAGGCCGCATCGCAGGTCTCGAAGTAAAACGTATCATCAACGAACCTACCGCAGCATCTCTGGCTTACGGTTTTGACAAGAAAGCCAACGAAAAAATCGCGGTATTTGACCTCGGTGGCGGTACTTTTGATATTTCCATCCTCGAAGTAGGTGACAACGTTGTTGAAGTTCGCGCTACCAACGGTGACACTTTCCTCGGCGGTGAAGACTTTGACAACGCTGTAATTCAGTACCTCGTTGATGAATTCAAACGCGAAAACGGCATTGACCTTTCCGCTGACCGCATGGCTCTTCAGCGTCTGAAAGAAGCTGGCGAAAAAGCTAAGAAAGAACTTTCCACTGCTATGGAAACTGAAGTCAACCTGCCCTTCATCACTGCTGACCAGAATGGTCCTAAGCACCTGATGGTCAAGATTTCCCGCTCCAAGCTGGAAAAACTGGTTGAAGACCTTGTTGATCGTACCAAGGCTCCCTGCCAGAAAGCACTGAAAGACGCAGGCCTGACCGCAGCTGACATTGACGAAGTTATCCTCGTCGGTGGTATGACCCGTATGCCTCTGGTTCAGCAGAAGGTTCAGGAATTCTTCGGCAAAGAACCCAACCGTTCCGTTAACCCGGACGAAGTTGTTGCAATGGGCGCATCCATTCAGGGCGGCATCCTCGCCGGTGACGTTAAAGACGTTCTCCTGCTCGACGTTACTCCCCTGTCTCTGGGCATCGAAACCATGGGCGGTGTTTTCACTAATCTCATCGAGAGAAACACCACCATCCCCACTCGCAAAAGTCAGGTGTTCACCACTGCGGCTGACAACCAGCCCTCCGTGTCCATCCACGTAATGCAGGGTGAGCGTCCCATGGCTGCCGACAACATGACCCTCGGTCGTTTCGAGCTGACCGGACTTCCCGCAGCTCCCCGTGGCGTACCCCAGATCGAAGTTACCTTCGACATCGACGCTAACGGTATTGTAAACGTATCCGCCAAGGACATGGGCACCGGTAAAGAACAGTCCATTCAGATCACCGCTTCTTCCGGTCTTTCCGAAGAAGACATTGAGAAGATGGTTAAGGATGCTGAATCCCACGCTGAAGACGATAAGAAAAAGCAGGAACTCATTGAAGCCCGCAATCAGGCTGACTCCCTGATCTACACCACAGAGAAGTCCCTGCGTGAAGTTGGCGACAACGTGGATGCAGAACTGAAAGCTGACATCGAAGCCAAAAGCGAAGAGCTCAAAAAAGTTCTGGAAACCGAAGAGCCAGAAGCCATCAAACAGGCTACCGACGCTCTGGCGCAGGCTTCCCACAAGCTGGCTGAACAGCTCTACGCACAGCAGAACACTGCTGGCGCAGAAGGCGCAGCAGGCCCCGAAGGCGCAGCAGACGCTGGTGCAGCATCCGCAGACGAAGATGTAGTCGACGCTGACTTCACTGAAGTTAAAGACGAGAAAAAATAATTAGCGTCCGCACTTGCATAGCTGATTAGTAAAGTATAATTTAATCCGGCCTTCATTAATTAATGAAGGCCGGATTTTTTTTGCCTCCGGCGGCTTAAACCTTTTCAATAGGCTTCGCCACTTCGTTAGACTATCCCGTCTTTTAGGCATTAAACTTGACGAATTTACTTTCATGGGCCACAAACTTTGCATGGAAAACTCAATGAATAGAGATAAGGCCACACGCCTTTCAAATCATATTTTTGCTGTTCTACTGCTTACGACTTTCATCTTTGCCGCATCAGGCTGTATTTCATTGCAAAAACAGCCGATCAAGAGACCTGCCATTTCAACTGAAATGATGACCACTCAGGCACTCGTCAGCGAAGCGGACAAGGCATGGCGGACACGGGACTACATCACCAGTGAACTGTATTACACCAGATTGCTGGAACGTACCGACATTCCCGAACGGGTAGTCCTCCCGGCAACGGAACGGCTGGCTGTCAGTTCTTTTAAGTCAGGACACTATCACGAAGCCGAAGCACGTCTTGAGCAGTGGCAGAAGCTTTCCGAGGAAGCGATCAACTCTCCGGTCTGGCAGGGATATTATTATGATACCCTTGCAGCCATCAAAGATTTCCCCAAGCTGAGAACTCATCTTTCCCAGACCATGGAAGATCCTTTCCTGCCCTGGGAAATCCGCTCTACAGCAGGTAAAAATCTTTCCGGCATGACTCAGGACGCCGGCTCTCTGGAAGCACTGGAAAGACTTTACGCCATTGCTCCCGAAGAGAACAATAAGCAGGAACTTGAACAATGGTTCATGAAAGGTCTTGAAGAGAAGAGCAAGGCTGAAATCGAAGCCATGAACACTCTCGTTCCCAGCGGCAACAACCTGAAATTTCCTTACGAACTGCTGGTTTTCGAAAAAGCGGTTCGCCAGTCCGCAGACACCGAATACTGGCCCATGTCATGGCGTACCATGAGTGGGATCATCCAGAACGGTCAGATCGCAGACAAATCATTTTTCACCGGTATTCTGAGCAACCTTGAAGGTGAATACGGAATTCCGCGTGTTGGCATCGCCCTCGTATTGCCCATTTCCGGTCGTTTTCAGGAATACGGATGGAAAATTGTGCGCGGTGCAGGTGCAGCCCAGTGGGAAATGACCAAAGCAGGTCTTGATGTAGACGTGCAGGTCATCAACACCGAAGCTCCCGACTGGCTGGAAAGGCTCGAGAATCTGCCCCCGTGGTACACCACCATAGGTGGTCCCATCAGTGTAAAAGCTTTCAAACAGATGGAGCAGGCCGGAACATACGCGGACAAGGTTACCTTCTCCTTTCTTGCCAAACCGGGCAATCTTGAGGAAGGCAAGCAGGCTTGGAGATTCTTCTCCAGCCCCGAGGACCAGATCCGCTCCACCCTTGATCTTGCTGTAAACGATCTGGGCATCACCAAATTGGCCGTACTTTATCCGCAGGAAAAATTCGGTCGTCAGATGTCCAAGAAATTCTTTGATATGGCATCCATGCGCGGAGCTAAAATCACCGGCATGAAATCCTACCCGCCTCGCGATTTCCCCAAATGGGGCAAGGTCGTTGGACAATTGGTTCGCGCTCCCCAGAAACAGGCACAGAACGAGGCCGAAGGACTGGGCGAAGACGCACCGCTTGCTGAAACTGATTTCGGTGCTGTATTCATTCCCGACACTTGGCATCAGGCACAGCTCTTGATCCCGCACTTCTTTTTCCATGAGGCAGACACTCTTGTCTTCCTCGGCCCGGAACTCTGGAGTCAGGCTCTCAACTCCGCCCGCGACGTTGAAGCGCGTAACCTGCGCCTGACCGTAGCACCCGGAGCATGGTGGCCTGCCAGTGACGGTGCCGCACGCCTCAAGCAAGTCATGAAGCGTGAAGGTTTAGGTGCCCCGGATTTCTGGGTTGCGCTGGGCTACGATTTCATCAAGTTTGCAGGCAAGCTCGGTACTTTTTCTGAAGGCTGGACTGCTGAAACCGTCAACGGACGTATCAGCGAAGCACAGCACATGGATTTCAGTCTCGCGCCTATCAGCTGGAATGCGCAAGGTCATGCCAGTCAGCAGCTTTACCTGTTCCGGCCCGAGCAGAACGGCAAGACCCGCATCGATGCGGATTTGGTCAGCAACACCCTCGCCAAGGCCAAGGCCAGACGCGAAGCACGCGTAACCGCTTGGGAAGAAAAGCAGGCTGAACTGGAAGCTAAGAAAGAAGAAGCTGCTGCGCTTGACGGAACCAAGACTGAACAATAGATTGCCTTCGGCGAGCCTCCCGGCGGGTTTAAACCCTTTTGCAAAAGGGTTTAAAAATCCCAAAACCTTTTATTATGGCGTCGCCGGATTAGTTTAAAATATTTATATAAAAAAGAACCTCTCTTTTACAGCCAGCTCTATAACCAAAACTGTGAAGCATATTAATGCGTTTTGGGAAAGGGATGGGGTGTCCAGAGGGGAAGGGAAAACACTTTTTGGCTTTGGCAAAAGGGTTTTCCCTTCCCCTTTGGCCGCCGGAGGCATCATAAAAAGGAGAAATTCATGAGTGATGAGAAACTCAATCTTGAGGAAGTAGCGCGAGTTGCGCGACTGGCCCGTCTTGATCTTTCAGAAGAAAAAACTGAACTTTTTGCAGGACAGCTCAATAACATCCTCACATACATGGACAAGTTGAACGAAATCGACACCAGCGAAGTGGAGCCCATGTTCAGCCCGGTGGAACACACCACCAGACTGCGCAAAGATGAGGTCAAGAAAGAACACACCAGAGATGAGGTTCTTTCCAATGCGCCTGACACTGACGGCAAGTACTTTGTTGTTCCCCGTATCGTATAAATTCAAGCTAATACGCAGAGATATAAAATGTCCTCACTCATAAAAAAATCACTCACTGAAATCCACGCCATGCTCATGGCTAAGGAAGTGACCGCCACAGAAGCTGTCAAAGCCTGCCTTGAACAGATCACAAAGAGCGAACCCGAAACAAAGGCTCTGCTGACCATCTGCAACGATGCAGCACTCAAACAGGCCGAGGAAATGGACGCTCAGGGTCCTGATGAATCCAAACCTCTCTGGGGCGTTCCGGTAGTCATCAAAGACGCACTGGCTACTAATGGCATCCCCACTACCGCTGGTTCCAAAATCCTCGAAGGATTCACCCCCTTCTACGATTCCACCGCCGTTGCCAAGCTCAAGGAAGCAGGTGCAATCATCGTAGGTAAGGCCAACATGGACGAATTCGCCATGGGTTCCACCACTGAAAACTCCGCCTACCAGACCACCACCAACCCCTGGGATTCCAGCCGCGTACCCGGCGGATCTTCCGGCGGTTCCGGCGCAACCATAGCAGCCGGCCAATGCTACGCCGCACTCGGTACCGATACCGGTGGTTCCATTCGTCTGCCCGCATCTTTCTGCGGCTGTGTCGGCGTTAAGCCCACCTACGGCCGTGTTTCCCGTTACGGAATGATCGCCTACGGTTCTTCCCTCGACCAGATCGGTCCCATGACCAGAACTGTAGAAGATGCCGCCCGCGTACTGAACGTAATCGGCGGACATGATCAGCGCGATTCCACTTCCGCTGACCAGCCAATGGATGATTTCGTTGCCGCTCTCGAAGAGCGCAAGGATCTTTCCGGCCTGACCATCGGTTTGCCCGAAGAGTACTGGGGAGAAGGTCTTTCTGAAGAAGTCAACGAAGCCTGCCGCGCTGCAATCGCCAAGGCCGAGGAACTGGGGGCCAAGACCGTTCCGGTTAAGCTTTCCATGACCGAATACGCCATTGCCACCTACTACATCATCGCAATGGCTGAAGCCAGCTCCAACCTTTCCCGTTTCGACGGTGTTCGCTACGGTCACCGCACCGAGGACCCCAAAGAACTTGCAGAGCTTTACACCAAATCCCGCACCGAAGCTTTCGGTGACGAGGTCCAGCGCAGAATCATCATCGGTACCTACGTACTTTCCGCAGGTTACTACGATGCATATTACCGCAAGGCCGCCCAGATACGCCGCCTGCTGCGCGAAAACTTCAACAAGGCATTCGAATCCTGCGATCTTATCGCAAGCCCCGCATGCCCCACAACAGCCTTCCCCGTAGGTGAGCTGACCTCCGATCCCTTGCAGATGTACTTGCAGGATATCTTCACCATTTCCCTCAACTTAGTGGGAATGCCCGGTATGTCCCTGCCCGTAGCATTCGGCAAGGAAACCAAGATGCCCGTAGGTCTCCAGTTTATGGCTCCCGCCTTCGACGAAAAGACCATGCTGCAAGCTGCGCACATCCTTGAGAAGAATCTCCCGGAACTGCCCAAGGTTAAGCTGTAAGAAGTATATAAATAGAATGAATTAAGCCCCGCGCTCTTATGAGTGCGGGGCTTTCTTATGCTCAATACGCCTAGTGATCATGAGTATCGCTAGATCTTTAAATTTGAAAACAGCATTTGATTATTATCTCTCTAAATAATTTCTTTCGACTTTTCAGCACCTTAGATTAAAAATCAAAAGAAATGTCAATTTAATGCGCATTTTTCTCAGAGTATTGCTTGACATTACCCAAAGAAAAGAGGAGTGTCTCTTCATCAAACACCAGCCGTACCCGTGAAGGCACGGTCAAACTGTGACTAGCGCTGGTTTAAATTGAACATGACTATCGAGGAGCCGAGTACGCATCTTGTACGCGGCCCTTTTTTTTGGTGCACGGGCGCTAATATAATTTTTTATTTTTTTTGGAGTATTTAGAATGTCTAAGAATATCTATGTTGGTAACCTGCCTTGGTCTGCTACTGAAGAAGATGTCCGCGCTTCCTTTGAAGCTTACGGTGAAGTTGTTTCCGTTAAACTCATCGAAGATCGTGAAACCGGTCGCCCCCGTGGTTTCGGTTTCGTAGAAATGGACGACAACGGCGCTCTCGATGCTATCGAAGCTCTCGACGGTAAAGATTTCGGCGGTCGTAACCTCAAGGTTAACGAAGCCAAGCCCAGAGCAGAACGCCCCCGTTGGTAGTCTGTTTCTGTAAGTCTTAAAAGACTTTTTAACGCCCGGTTCTCTTTTGAGAATCGGGCGTTTTTTTGTTTGGTGCGAAAGAAACCCACGCCCTACTCTTTTCCTCTGGATTAAACGTAACCTTATAAGATATAAAACTTCCACTTACTGAGAATCGCCATTTAAAAGAGGTACACATGGGCTGCTGCATTGGGGAGAAGCATAGTCATTGGTGCGAAGAGTACGACATCGTCTATATTGATGCTGACGGGAAAAAGTATTGTATTTTTCATGCTCCTGCTGAGTGTAAGTTTAATGTGCCTAAGGGTGAGCCTTATGATGAGCGTGCGGGTGACGAGAAACCTGCTTTAATGGATGCAGAGAAGTTCAATAAGTTGATTTTTGTGCTGATACAGGAGGTTAATAATGATGTCGTGAATGAAGAACAGGATAGTTTGGATCCGTTCGATTGGTCCGCAAGATGCAATCTTTCTGGCACAAATTTTCCCTACGATATCACTTTTTCAAAGTACAATGAGTACTGTAAATATTTCCCCTCAATTAATTTCAACAATTCACGATTCATCGGGTACGTTGCTTTCCAAAATTTGCAATTTAAAGGGTACGCTTCTTTTCAACAATCACAATTCTACGGGGACGTTTCTTTCGGAAATTCACAATTCTACGGAGACGTTGACTTTGAAAAATCGCAGTTCGGCAAAGGAGTTTCTTTCACAAACTCACAATTTAACAGGTTCGTCGATTTTGAAGACACACAGTTCATCGGAGATGTTAAATTCGAAAAGTCACAATTTATAGGAGATACTTCTTTTCAAAAATCACAGTTTGATAAACATGCTGATTTCCAAAACTCGCAATTCAACGGATATGCTAATTTTCAAAAAACACTGTTTAACAGATATGCTCATTTTCATAAAATACGATTCGAAGGATATGCATCTTTTCAACAATCACTGTTTAAAAAAAATCTCGTTTTTTCAGATTCAACTTGTAATAATATTAATTTTTCTAATGCAGAATCAAGAAAACAGATAAATATTAATAATAGCACTTTTGTAAACTCGACTTTTGATAAAATTACGTTCAAAGGGCCGGTCTCTTTTCACGATTCATCATTTGAAGAGTCAACGACATTTATAAAGACTATATTTCACGATTTTTCGAACTTCGAACAAATAAAATTCAAAGGGGGTGCTAAATTTAACTCAACTTTCTTCAAGGAATGGTCATACTTCCGTAATGTTGAATTCACTAAGAGAAGCTCTTTCGCAGGGACTATATCAAAAGAAACAATATTAATGGAATCAGTTGACCTATCAAAATTAAAATTTGCAGAAACAAATATTGAATCATTCAAATTCATCGATTGTAATTGGGGCCAAGATAGATTTGCACCAATCTTGGATGAACACGAACAAACAAATTCAAAATCTAAAGCCACCACCCTTGCCGAGATTTACCGCCGCCTAAAAAGAATCGCCCACGAAAGCTCAGACGAAGAACAGACTTCGCACTGGCACTACCGCGAAAAGGAAATGACTAGGCGAAACCTAACCTGCATATCACTTTTCCAATTTTGGTTTACTCTAATCATCGCAATCCTAATGATGCTGCTTTCAGGTTGGCTACTTCAAACCATGCATCCACCATACTATGCAATACTACCTGCTATTATATTTCTAACATTGCCTATTTCTTTGGCAAAGGAAGAATTTACGGATAAGCAACATATCTCAAAACTCGGATCCAAAATATACTTAAATATTTATCGATTTATTAGTGGGTACGGCGAAGAACCAATACGAGCTTTTATGATTCTTTTAGGAATTGTCGCTTTGCCATTTCTGCTTAATTTCTTGGTAAGTCTCGAAACATCGCCGCCTGTAGACTGGCTAAAACACGCCATGTGGTACATGCCACTAATCAAAATTAAATTCACAAATACTGATCTAACTGGACTCCAATACTTCTTTAAAGGCCTCTCAGTATCCGCCATAACCCTCCAAGCCGCCCTCTTCGGTTTTGCCCTGCGAAACAAGCTGCGCCGCTAAGAGACACTAATAGAACGCAAAAAAGCCCCGCACTCGGATGAGCGCGGGGCTTTCAAATTTCATATCATCCGCAATATTTTTCAACAGAAAATCAACCAAGCTCAATCTCCATGGCCCCCACAACTTCCTCAAGTACGGCAATAAAATTATATATATCTTCCACGCCGATAGTAAGAGCAGGATGCATCCGTAAGGCATTGGTACCGAGGCGATGATCAACGATAAATCCCCGCGAAATAAGCCGCCTGTGCAGTTCTGCCACTTTTGAAACATCTATGTGGTCTGCCATGACCAAAATCGCCATGAGCCCCCTGCCACGTACACATTCTATCAGTTGTGAACCAGCAGCGACTCTCTGCAAACCATCCATAAGAACATCAGAAAGCACTTCTGCATGCTGAATCAGGTTATGCGCATTAATCTCACCAATCACAGCTTCCACCACTGCTGCACCCAAAGGATCATTAAGATGAGACTGCCCATAGGCAATAGCTTCCGGACCAAGCAAATCAACCACACGACGATTGAGGGATACAGCACTTACGGGATAACCATTCCCGATACCTTTGCCCATGGCGACAATGTCCGGTTGCATTTCGTAATGCTGGAACCCGAACCATTTTCCTGTCCTGCCCACGCCGGTAGTGACTTCATTAACCATCACCAAACCATCAGTCGCAGCCACATCTTCAACTATGCAGTTGATCAATTTAGAAGGCGGGAAACGAACCATCCCGGACGAACTTCCGGGTTCAAAAAGAAAAGCACCAACTTCATCAAAGGGAATTTCGGAATAGACAGGGCATTCATTTGAACATTTATCCTGATCACACTTGCCGCAACTTTCCCAATCAAAAAGATACCACTGTGCAGAGTCTTTTACTGACGCATCACCATAAGCACCAAAATATGAATCCGACATGGTCATGATCCGCTTCGACTTCAGCAACGAGCGCAACACACGAACCCCATACTCAACAGATTCGCTCCCGGAACATAAGAAAGAACATCTTCCTCCGCTATGATCGATGAGATCAAGAACCGCCCCGGCAGCGCGCTCAACAACTCCTGAACTGTAGCAAAACCCAACATGAGAGATACAATCCATCTGTGCCATAACAGCAGATCTCACCGCTTGATTTGCATGCCCAATGCTAGTGCACCAGACACCTGCCTCCAAATCAATGTACTGGTTGCCGTCAACATCAATAAGAATGCAATTTTGTGATTTCACAATATCAGGAACCAACATATCACGGCCGGGAAAAGCAAAAGTATTCTCCATCAAACGCCTCTCTTATTTTATATCTAACCATCAAACTACTAGCTTGATTTAGATTTACTATCAACAATTTTCCGATTGATTTATTTTTGCGACTCCACCCGTTCACTAACAAACGCAAAAAGCCCCGCACTCGGATAAGTGCGGGGCTTTCAAACTTCATATCAAATAAAGGCTACTTAACTTCGCCAGCCTCAAAGCCGATCTTGGTGATTACTTCCTTAATCTTGGCTTCATCTACCGGGCTGGTTTCTTCGTATGTGGCGCAAGCATCATCAAGGCTGACCTTGACGTCAGTAACGCCTTCAATCGCGCTGAGAGCCTTCTCAACGGACCCTACGCAATGCATGCAGCTCATGCCTTTAACTTCTACTTTCTTCATAAGGACGATCTCCTAATTATTCTCAATCCACTCAATGGCTTCAGCAAAATTGAGAGTCCCGGTGTAAATTGCCTGACCGGAAACTGCGCCTTCGAGACCTTTGGAGACCAGCGGCTGAAGATTAATTACATCCTCAAGAGTCGCTACGCCACCGGCTGCAATAACCGGAAGCTTGGTCTTGGAGCAAAGCTCTGCCATGGCATTCACGTTCACACCGGTCTGCATGCCGTCGCGGCTGATATCGGTATAAATGATAAATGCGGCTCCGGCAGCTTCGATGCGGGGGATGATGTCGAAGATGGAGATTCCTGCATCTTCCACCCAGCCGCGAGATTTGAGCTGTCCGTTAACTGCGTCAAGGGATACCCCGATCTGTCCGGGGAACTTGGCGCAGAGCTCTGCGAAAGTTTCCTCGTCCTCAAGGGCCATGGTGCCGATGATCAGACGCCTTACGCCTGCTTCGAGGTACTTGGATGCAGTTTCAATATCACGGATACCGCCGCCGAGCTGCACCGGAATGCTGAGCTGGCTGCAAATATCCTTGATGAGGTCAAAATTCTTGGGCATTCCGCTGAATGCGCCATCAAGGTCAACTACATGCAGATACCTTGCGCCCTGATTTTCCCAGTACTTAGCCTGGGCAACAGGATCACTGGAAAATACGGTGACAGCGTCAGCCTGTCCCTGTGAGAGGCGTACGCATACGCCGTCCTTGATATCTACAGCGGGAAAAACGATCATAAACCAAGCTCCATAAGTCCTGTCTCAAGAGCTTCATCAGTGAGTTGCATTGCAGTAACCCATTTGCCGCCACGTTTGAAGAAAGTACCGGCTTCCAGCATATTCTCGGTTAGAGGCTGCTGGGTTTCGTCGTAATGAAATCTTCTGATGATGCGCCTGTTGTTAACATCGATAAGAAAAAGATCAATAATCACAGATGCGGGCTGGATATTGAAATCCGCCTTCTGCATGCCGCGCAGGTCCTGCCAGAAGAGAATCTGCGGAACCAGAATATAGTCGGCACTCATGCACTGGCCAACCTTAACCCAATAAGCAAAAGCGGCTTCGCGGCGACCGCCCAAATTTTCAAAAACTTCAATTTCCTGACACTGGCGAGTAATGGCGGGACGCGCAAAAGCGGTAACATTGTGCTTGGAAAGCACACCGACCATTTTTGCATCCAGCTGCTGCAAAATATCTTTCTTGATGGGCTTGCCTTCTTGCGGCAGATAGCCGGCCAGCAGTTCCCAGTTAAAAACGGGATTGGTGAACCCTGCAACCGCAAGCTTTCCAGCAGGACGCGGGAGTTTCACTAGATCACTCTTGCTGGCACAACCACCGAGAGAGACAAGGGCAAAAACACAAAGAATAAGTAGAGGGAAAAGCCGTTTCATTAATCGAGACTCCCTTTTGTACTGGAAACACCTTGCCTTTCAACGGACAGAGCATTGCGGAAAGCAAGCCCCAAAGCCTTGAACGCACCTTCGAGCAGGTGGTGACCGTTACGTCCGTATTCAAACTTGATGTGCAGGTTCATACCGGCCTTGAAAGCCAGTGATTTGAAAAATTCACGCCAGACATCCCTTTCATCCCCGGCAATTATCGGGGGCAAGATGTCGTCATCATACACAAGATAGGCCCGTCCTGAAAGGTCAATTACAACCTCCACCAGAGCCTCATCCATGGGCACTTTGGCAAAACCGATACGGTTGATGCCTTTTTTATCGCCCATGGCCTCCGACAGGGCCTGTCCAAATACGATAGCGATGTCTTCAAGCGTATGATGCGAATCAATTTCGAGATCACCCTTGCACTTAAGATCAAGATCAAATCCGGCCCAGAAACTCATCAGGGTCAGCATGTGGTCGGCAAACCCCACCCCGGTGTCAATATCAGTACGGCCTTCGCCATCGATATTAAGCTTCAGGGAAATATCGGTTTCCTTGGTGGTTCGGGTAATTGATGCGGATCTCTGTGACAAAATCAACCTCTCTTATTGTGAGGCCTGTATAGCGGCCATTACATTTCAATCAAATCTTCGTCGTAACCGGAATCTTTAGCCTTGGGCTTCTTTTTCTTCTCAGTTTCAGGTTTTTCGTCAGCAACAGTTTCAGCTTCGGAAGGATTGTCTTCGCCAGCAGGTTCTGCGCCTTCTCCACCTTCAGGACCGGAATCATCAGGGCCATCATTTTCAGCCTCAGCTTTTTTAAGCTTCCTTCCGCCACGCTTGCCAAAGAAGTAGGCGACCCAAATACCGATCTCGTAAAGAATAATCAGCGGTCCGGCCATCAGAGTCTGAGTCATAACGTCCGGCGGAGTCAGAAGTGCGGAACAGATGAAGCAAACCAGAATTGCGTACTTGCGTTTGCTGCGCAGTCCTTCGGCAGTAACCACGCCCAGTCTGGCGAGGAAAAAGATAAACAGCGGCAGCTCAAAAATAACACCAAAGGCAAAGAGCAGCTTGAGGGAGAATCCCAAATATTCCCGCAGGGTGGGCATGGGTTTAATAAATTCATCAGCAAAACCCATGAAAAATTCACAGCCGAAGGGGAAGACCACGTAATACCCGAACAAGGCTCCGCCCACAAAGAAAAATGCGGACAGAAAAGCCAGCGGGATCATCCATTTACGCTCATGTTCGTACAGACCGGGAGCTATAAAACCCCAGACTTGGGCAAAAATATATGGGGAAACAGTAAAAATCCCGGCCACAAAAGCAACCTTAAGATAAGTGACAAAACCTTCAGGCAGGGAAGTAAAAATCAAAGTAGAATCAGGCGGCAAAACCGCGACCAGCGGTGCCATGAGCAGGGAAAAAAGCGGCTTGGCAAAAGAATAGCAGGCCAGAAAGCCGATACCGCAGGCAATAAAAATCCTGACAAAGCGACGGCGAAGCTCTTCCAGATGCTCCAGAAAAGTCATGGGAGCTTCTTCTTCATCCAGCTCCTCATCATCTTCTGCATCATCTACGTCTTCTGAAGAATCATCTTCCGCCAATGCTGGATCAGCCGCATCTTTTTCAGCGGGCAGTCCGGCTTCAGACTCAGTGCCTTCAACGGTTTCTTCTTCGGAATTCGAAGATTCCGCAGCAGTGTCTTCAACCTGATTCTCTTCAGGACCATCCTGCCCTACTTCACGCGAATCTTTCTCCGCTGAACTCATGCTTTCTCGCTCTCGGTCTTGGGTGCTTCAGCAGTTTTTTCGTCAGTATCAGAATCCTGTTTTTCAGCCTCGGCCTGACGTGCTTTTTCCATGGCGTCCGCTTCAGCCTTCTTACGAGCAGCTTCGCGATCAGCATCTTCCTTCTGCATCCTTTCTTCGTCAGCAGCGGAAATTTCAGCATCCAGAGTGGATTTCACATCATTGGACATCTTCTTTACTTCGGAAAGTCCCTTACCAAGATTTTTGATAAGTTCCGGGAGCTTCTGGGGTCCGATGAGAATAAGGGCTACAACCAAAATAACTATAAGCTCTGTTGAACCGATACCGAACATATTAATTCCTTCTTCGTTGCAACAATAAAAAACACGCTAATGCGCGGAAAGCCGACACGGCCCATTGAGCGGGAGTGTAGACTTTTTCAAAATTTGCTGACGTCTTGTAACCGATTTCTAAAACTTTATCTACGTCTTATCGTCACCGAAATTCAGTGCAACCGGCTCACTTTCAACTATTTGCAAATTAATGCAGCCAGACACATAGCATCCAACATTGCCACCTTAACAGGCTGCCCCTCTTATCTTTTGTTTAGCATCATATTATTTTATATAAAAAAATGCCCCCGGCAGATAACCGGGGGCATTTAAATAATTCAATTCCGGGAAATTAATTATTCCCATTCGATGGTTGCCGGCGGCTTGGAGGAAATATCCAGAACCACGCGGTTAACACCTTTAACCTCGTTGATAATCCGGTTGGACATACGAGCGAGGATATCGTTGGGGATGCGTGACCAGTCAGCGGTCATGGCATCAATGCTGTCTACCATGCGAAGTGCAATGACGTGCTCATAAGTACGATCATCGCCCATAACTCCGACAGTCTTGAGCGGAAGCAGAACAGCGAAGCCCTGCCAGACCTTGCGGTACCAGCCGGAAGCATGCATTTCGTTCTGTACGATCTTGTCAGCCTGACGCAGGATTTCAAGACGCTCTTCAGTGATTTCACCCAGAATACGGATAGCGAGACCCGGACCGGGGAAAGGCTGGCGCCAGATGATGAACTCGGGCAGACCCAGTTCGTAAGCAACCTTGCGAACTTCATCTTTGAAGAGTTCACGCAGAGGCTCAACCAGATCGAGATCCATATCTTCGGGCAATCCGCCAACATTGTGGTGAGACTTGATTACCGCGGAGGGGCCTTTGAAGGATTCGGACTCGATTACATCAGGGTACAATGTTCCCTGTGCAAGGAATTTAACATCCTTAAGCGCGGTTGCTTCTTCGTTGAAGACATCAATGAAGGTGTAACCGATAAGCTTGCGCTTCTGCTCGGGATCATCAACGCCTTCGAGCTTATCAAGGAACAGCTTTGCGGAATCAACGCACTTGACGTTGAGTTCAAAATGCTCTTCAAGAAAGCCGATAACTTCTTCACGCTCGTGCATACGCAGCAGACCGTTATCTACAAAGATGCAGTGCAGACGCTTGCCGATGGCCTTGTGCAGCAAAACAGCAACAACAGTAGAATCAATACCGCCGGAAAGGCCGAGAACAACCTGATTGTCACCAATCTGTTCGCGCATTTCCTTGATGCAGTTCTCTACAAAAGAGGACATGGTCCAGTCAGCTTTAAGGCCGGCAACTTTGAAAACAAAGTTGTTGATGATGGTGGTGCCGCTTTCGGTGTGTGCCACTTCGGGGTGGAACTGGAGAGCGTACATTTTCTTTTCATCGTTAGCCATAGCTGCGAAAGGAATGGATTCGGTAGTACCGCAAACCTTGAATCCCTCGGGGATAGCTTCAACGCGGTCACCATGGCTCATCCATACAGTGAGTTTTTCCACGTCTTCGATTCCTTCGAAGAGAACGCAATCAGCAGAGCCTTTAAATTCAGCGCGGCCGTATTCACGATCTTCGGAAGAAACAACGCGACCACCAAGATCGTTGGTCATGAGCTGCATGCCGTAGCAGATACCCAGAACAGGCACACCAAGCTCAAGCAGAGAAGAATCCAGCTGCGGGGACTCTTCTTCCAAAACAGAAGAAGGACCGCCGGAGAGGATAAGCGCGCCGGGGTTGAGATCTTTGATCTTCTGCGGATCAACATTACAGGGGTGAATTTCGGAATATACACCCGCTTCACGGATTCTACGGGCGATCAGCTGAGTAAACTGAGACCCGAAATCCAGAATAATTACTTTATTATCGTGCTGCATGACGACTCCTGAATATTAATAAGAATCGACCCGGTAGTTGGGTGCTTCTTTTGTGATGATTACATCATGTACATGGCTTTCTTTGAAACCGGCGGGAGACATGCGGGTGAACTGTGCTTTCTCAGCCATTTCATCAATATTAGCACAACCCACATAACCCATACCGGAACGGAGTCCACCGATGATCTGGTAGACACTGTCAGAAACGGGTCCTTTGTAAGGAACGCGTCCGACAATTCCTTCAGGGACCAACTTGTTGGTATCCTTCTGGAAATAACGGTCAGAGCTACCCTTTTTCATTGCGTCAATGGAACCCATTCCGCGATAAAGTTTGTAACTGCGACCCTGATAAAGAACTTTCTCGCCGGGGCTTTCATCGGTTCCTGCGAACATGGAGCCCATCATTACGGTATTTGCACCCGCAACCAGAGCCTTAACAACGTCGCCGGAAAATTTAATTCCGCCGTCGCCGATAACGCCGATACCGCGCTCTTTACATGCTCTGGCAGCTTCCATAATGGCTGTGATCTGAGGTACACCAACACCTGCGACAACACGAGTGGTGCAGATAGAGCCGGGGCCGATACCTACTTTAACCGCATTTACACCTGCATCAATGAGAGCATTCGCGCCATCATAAGTAGCAATGTTACCGCCGATGATCTGAACATCGGGGTAGCAGGAACGAAGTTCCTTAATAGCGTCCAGAATACCCTTGGAATGTCCGTGAGCAGAATCAAGAGTCAGGAAGTCAACTCCGGCTGTGATCAGCGCAGAGCTGCGTTCCATGAGGTCACGGCCAACACCGACGGCAGCTCCTACACGGAGGCGGCCAGCTGAATCTTTGGCAGCATTGGGATATTTCTTGACCTTGTCGATATCCTTGATGGTGATCAGCCCGGTAAGCTTGTTTTCATCATCAACAACCAGCAGCTTTTCAATGCGGTTGGTATGAAGATGACGCTTTGCTTCTTCTGAAGAGGTACCCTTCAAAACAGTCACAAGATTGCGGCTGGTCATCACTTCGGAAACAGGGACATTACGGTCGGTGATGAAACGGACGTCGCGGTTGGTGATAATACCTACGAGGTGCTCACCTTTTACAACCGGGAAACCGGAAATTTTAAATTCGGCCATAAGGTCGAGAGCCTTACCCACGGTATCATCAGGATGAACCACGATGGGATCGGTAACCATTCCGGACTCAGATTTTTTTACTCTTTCCACTTCACGGACCTGATCCCGGACGCTCATATTTTTATGAACAACTCCGGCACCGCCGTGGCGTGCCATCTGAATAGCCATTTTGGACTCAGTAACTGTGTCCATGGCTGCACTGATAAGGGGGATACCGAGAGTAATCTCTTCGGTGAGCTTGGCGGATACGTCCACACTATCGGGAAGAACTTCCGAATAGGCGGGCAAAAGCAGAACATCGTCAAAAGTCAGAGCCTGACCTACTACCTTTTCCATATTGCCCTCGCAAAATGATTTGAAATATTAGCTAAAAGAAAAGAGAAATCATTACATATGATTCCTCTCAAGGGACCGGGCCGGTCTTTTTGGCGATCTACCGGGCAGCGGTGCCATCTGTTTCACAGGAGTTTTGGCAGGTTCTTCCCTGCCGGGAATTTCAATTTTGATGAACTGATTATATACTTTTTTGCCACGGACTCAAGGCCGTAACCAAAAAGTTATTAAAAGTGTTCGGCACCGCATATTTGCAAGGCCGATTTTTGTCAACACTTATGTGTCTCACCACAATACAAATGCTTTTTTTCACATAAAGATATCCAGCACAACTCAACGATAATATTAAATAAAAACAAATCCCCCGACATTTTTGCCGGGGGATTTTAATTTCTGGGATTAAAGCCCTAAGTAAGCCTTCTTAATATCATCGTTCTCAAGAAGCTTATCACTGGTGTCGGAAAGTATAATCTCTCCGTTTTCCATGACGTAACCGCGGTGGGCAGTCTTTAGGGCGAGGTTTGCATTCTGCTCCACCAGAAAAACCGTGGTGCCGCTTTCCTCATTAATCTTTTTCACGATCTCGAAGATCTGGCGAATGATCAATGGCGCGAGACCAAGAGAAGGCTCATCAAGAAGCAAAAGTTTGGGCCGGGCCATAAGTGCCCTTGAAATAGCCAGCATCTGCTGCTCACCACCGGAAAGGTTACCGCCAAGCTGCTTGCGACGCTCCCAGAGGATGGGAAAAAGCTCAAAGACATGATCCATGTCAGCCTTTACTCCGTCCTTGTCATCACGCAGAAACGCTCCCATGTCGAGATTCTCAGTAATGGTCAGGTCCGGGAAAATGAGACGCCCTTCCGGAACCTGCGAAATTCCCATCTTTACGATCTTATCAGGCTTGGCTTTATGAATCGGCTCGCCATTATAGAGCACTTCACCTGTACGGGGAGGCACCACACCGCTGATGGTCATCAGCGTAGTGGTTTTACCGGCACCGTTAGCACCGATAAGGGTGATAATTTCACCCTGCCCTACTTCAATATTAATATTGCGCAGAGCCTGAATATTTCCATAAAAGGTATTTACGTTTTTAAGTTTAAGCATCGACGAGTTCCTCCCCGAGATAAGCCTTGATTACAGCGGGGTTCTCGCTGACTTCCTGCGGTGTGCCATGGGCAATTTCACGCCCGTATTCAAGCACAAACAAACGGTCTGACAAAGACATTACCATTTTCATATCATGCTCAATAAGCAGTACCGAGATTTTATGTTTATCCTTGATGGAAACGATAAGCTCTTCAAGCTCTGTTGTTTCCTGCGGGTTCATGCCTGCTGCGGGTTCATCCAAAAGCAGAATAAATGGATCTGTCGCCAGAGCACGGGCTATTTCCAGCCTGCGCTGTGCGCCATAAGGAAGGTTACGGGCCAATTCATCAGCAAACTGATCAAGGCCGAGTTCCTGCAAAAGTTCATAACTTTTAAGGATGGTCTCCTGTTCTTCCCTGCGGGTGCGAGGATCACGGAAAACCGCGCCAAGAAAGGTTGCCTTGGTCCGGCAATGACAGCCGATCATGACATTTTCAATTACTGACATAGAAGGAAAAAGCCTGATATTCTGGAAGGTACGGGCCATTCCCAGTTCGGTAACCTTATTAGGTTTCATGCCGTTAATGCGTTTAAATCCTTCGCCATAAGGATCAACATTAACATCACCCTCGGTGGGATTGTATATTCCGGTGATGCAGTTGAAGAAAGTTGTCTTACCCGCCCCGTTAGGGCCGATAAGGGCGACAATTTCCCCTTCCTTCACATCAAGATCAACATCATCGAGGGCACGCAGACCGCCGAAATCTTTGCTGACGCCCTTAACCTGGAGAACAGTTCTTCTTTCATTACTCATGGGCGCCACCTAAAGCCTTTTTCACTGCGCTGATATCAATTTTCTTGCGAACATCCCGAACCAGCCCCTGCGGCCTGAAGACCATAACCAGAACCATGGTCGCACCGAAGATCAGCATACGGTATTCGGAAAATTCCCTCATATATTCCGGCAGCAGAATCAACACCAGCGCACCGAGGATAACCCCGAGGATGGAGCCCATGCCGCCGAGAACAACAATGGAAAGAATAATTGCCGATTCGAGGAAGGTAAATGACGCAGGGTTGATGAAGGTGGTCTTGGCGGCGAAAACAACCCCGACCATACCCGCCCATGTGGCACCCAGCGAAAAAGCCATCAGCTTGGTCTTCATCTTGTCGATACCCATAGCCTGACAGGCGATTTCATCCTCACGCAGGGCCTGCCAAGCACGTCCGATACGGGAATTCTTGAGCCTGTTGACCACAAAGATGGTGAAAATCACCAGCACCAGCATCAGGTAATACATAAAGTTGATCTGGGCCATAAACCCTTTGGCAAAGCCGAAAAACTCAGGGCGGGCAATATTAGAAATACCGGAAGGACCATGGGTAAATGTACCCCAGTTTTCCAGCACAAGACGAATAATCTCACCAAAACCAAGAGTTACGATGGCAAGATAATCACCGCGCAAACGCAGGACCGGAAAACCGAGCAGGATACCACAAAACGCACCAAGCAAAGCACCGAGCGGCAAAGCCACCCAGAAACTTATTCCCCAATACATATTCATAAGCGCGTAGGAATATGCCCCCACTGCGTAAAAGGCCACGAAACCAAGGTCGAGCAACCCGGCCAGACCGACAACAATATTCAACCCCAGCCCCAGCACCACATAAATGAGTGCCGAAGTCATGACGTTGACTTGATACATTGAAAACAGTTTGGGAAATGCAACGGCAAAACCGGCCACAGCGATAAGCGCGGGCCAGTATATTTTAGGATTGACCATCAGTTTGCTGAAAAGAGTAACCTTTTCAACGCTGGCCTGTTCTTCCGCCTTCTGCCCCTTTTCCTTACGTTCAAGCATGAAACGCCAGAGGTAAGATAAGATAAAAGCAGCCACCCCTACATACAGAACCCGGTCCAAATGCCAGGTGACAGACTTATCAATGGTGTTCACGAAGACCCCCATAATGGGCAGGGTCAAAAACATGAACCACAATGAAGCCAGTATAGATTTTTTCAAGCCTTCCATATTAAAAATTATCCATTTTTATCATTTTTAATCAGCGGGAGACAGCTCCCGCACCATCAGCCAGGCTGTTACACCTTCTGGATCGGAGCCTTTCCAAGCAGTCCTGAAGGCCTGAATATGAGAATAAGGACCAGCAATGCGAAGGCGAAAACATCTTCATAGTCACTGGAAACGTATCCGGTGCAGAAACTCTCAGTCCAGCCGAGAATAAGACCGCCCAGCATAGCACCGGGCACGGAACCGATTCCGCCGAGAACAGCGGCTGTGAAAGCCTTGATACCTGCGATAAATCCAATAAAAAAGTTTATCTGCCCAATGTGTGAGGCAATAAGCACACCACCGACAGCCGCAAGTGCGGAACCGATAACAAAGGTGGCAGAAATAACCTGATCAACATTGATGCCGACGAGCATGGCCATTTTACGGTTCTGAGCCGTGGCGCGCATGGCCTTACCCATTCTGGTAAATTTGATAAAAAGATTGAGAGCAACCATAACCACAGCGGCTACGACAATGATAACAAAGTCAGATGAGCCGACCATGGATTCATACTTCCCGAGGAAATTAAACTCAGGAATCAGGTTGGGGAAGGAGAGAAAGTCTGAAGTCTGGGACAGCATCACGTAGTTCTGAAGAAAAATGGACATACCGATGGCGGAAATGAGCGGAGAAAGCCTCGGCGCACCACGCAAAGGACGGTAAGCAATTTTTTCAATGGTATAACCATATGCTGCGGCATAGATTATCGCAGCAATGGAAGCCAGAACAATAATAGAAGCCGCCGGGAATCCGAAACTAGTCAAAATCCCTGCGACAACAAGTCCCACAAATGCCCCGATCATATAAATTTCACCGTGGGCAAAGTTAATCAGTTCGATAATACCGTAAACCATGGTGTAACCGAGGGCGATAAGAGCATAGATGCTTCCCCTGGTCAGACCACTGAAAAATAATTCCAGAAAATATTCCATTTGGACCCTGCTGAATCAAGAGCCAGGGGACAGACAACAGCCTGTCCCCTGAACCGGAATTGCTAAAAAAAGAAGCTTATTTAACTTCCACGTACTCGCCGTTTTTCACCTGATAAACAGAGAAACCTACACCGATTGCGTCACCCTTGGCATCGAACTTAATCTTACCAACGGGAGTTTCAACTTCGTTGGTGCGCAGAGCTTCAACAATTTTGTCGTAATCAGTAGACTTGGCGTATTCAATAGCCTTGAGCAGTGCCAGAGCGGCGGAGTATGCTTCAAAGTAGAAAGCACCGGGCTCAGCGCCGTAATGAGAATCTTTGTACTGCTTGAGGGAAACCTTATACATGGGGTTACCGGTAATGTCCTGAGGACCGGTAGCGTAAACGCCTTCAGCTGCGTCGCCGGCGATGTCGATAAAGGTCTGAGCCTTAACACCGTCGTCGGAGAGAAAGGGGATAGTCATTTTTTTCTTGCGCATCTGGGAAACGACTTTAGAAGCTTCGGGGTGGTAACCACCGAAGATAACGCCGTCAGCACCGGAAGCTTTAATTTTCTGCACAACTGCGGAATAATCAACTGCACCGGGAGTTACACCTTCGAACAGAACAGGCTCAACACCTTTTTCTTTGATGTACTTCATAGTGTACTCAGCGAAACCTTTACCGTAATCACCTTTATCATGGATGATAGCGGGCTTTTTGAGGCCGAGTTTTTCAATAGCAAACATAGCTGCCAATGCACCCTGAGCGTCATCAGAAGCGATAGTTCTGAAAAAGTTGGGATAGTCGCCGCTTAAGGTCAGCGAGGGACTGGTTGCGGAGGGAGACATACAAACCAGATTGGACTCTTTATAGATAGGAAGTGCTGCTTTGGTCGGGCCGGAACAAATATGGCCGAGAACAACGTTTACCTGATCGGAGAGAAGCTTCATGGCTGCGTTGGTGGCGAATTCAGGCTTGCACTGATCATCCTGAAGAGAAAGAACAACCTGCTCACCGTTCACGCCGCCAGACTCGTTAATAGACTTAACTACGAGCTTTGCAGCTTCAACAGTGGGAAGACCGTAGGAAGCGAGGTCTCCACTATGAGCACCGGGAACACCAAGAACAATTTTGCCTGCTGAAGCAGAACCGAAACTACCGATGGTCATCATAGCTGCGACCATCAGTACCAGCAATGAACGTTTCATTATAACACTCCTTGACTGCGTTAATTTGGGCCGTTCAAGCCCGGTTACCGTATTCACCTGCGTAACAACTCGTGCCGATTCGCCACAAGTAAGAAACGTGAATAACCCTATCATGTTAATACAGCTGTTGAAAACAACAGACTGCGACTATTCATTGATTTCCCACAACCGATGTCCTGGTCCGGCAAGACGGACATAATTAGATTGCGCAAAAACAACTAACCTGCACTATTAATTACCCAGCATTGAGCAAACTTGTCAATGTTTGGCTTCAAATTACGAATAAAGTAAGCCAAATTAACCTGCTCGTAAAAAAATAGTCTGTTTTGCCCCTTTTTAAACCCGTCAAAAAATATAAAATTCGAAGTAAATACTCACTGACTACTTTTTCATTAAAACCAAAGCCAAATTTAACCAGAACACAAAAAAAAGGGAACCCGTTTTTACGGATTCCCTTTTTTAGACTTATATTTGACTGAAATTATTACTCTGCGTGAGCATCCTTTTTCAGTTCCTCTTCAGCACGTTTTTTCATTTCCGCTGAAGTTTTGGGGTTAGCTATTATCTGTTTCAGCTGCGCATCAGCATCTTCATGCTTATGCAGGTAGTATTTCTTCACAATAGCGGCATTGAATCCAGCCATAGAATCATCCGGTTCAATCGCAACGATTTTATCAAAAACGGTTGCGGCCTGCTCAAACTGCTCAGCCTGATAGTAACACATGCCCAGTCCCATCAGGGCCTGCACATTTTCCGGTTCAACGCTGACCACTTTCTCGAAGAATGTCTGCGCACGGCCATAGGCCCGGATCATCATAAAAGAATTGGCAAGCTCGAGCTGGATTTCCAAGTTGTCCGGTTCTTTGCCCATTTGTTCCATGAGTGCACGTACATTCTTCATAGCATCTTCACTCATGCCCTCTCCCATACCGCCGGACATTCCGCCGCCTTTACTCTGCTGCTGGAATTCAACCTTATTGCCGGGATGGCTCATGCGGTAAGTCAGCGAGGAAATAAACAAGGCTACGAGAGCCAAGCCCAGAAGCCAGACGACGGCTTTCTGTCCGCCGCTAAGTGTAAAATCCTTTAATGATTTACTTGTCATTATCGAGCATCTCCATCTGTCTGATACGGCGGTCCATGGATGCACCCTTAGCCGCGATAAATGCCAGATAACCGGCAATCACGGTCCACACAGCAATATTTGCAATCAGAAGGTAAGTTTCACTACTCATTATATATACTCCTTGCCTTCGGCGACCCTCCGGGGGCTTAAACCCTTTGGAAAGGGTCTAAGAAACCCAAACTTTTTTAGTAGGGCTTCGCCGTTTTATATGGCAATTTGTCAGTTAATCTTGATCCCAGACCATGCGGGCATCGAGTTTACCCGAGAGCCTGACCTGACGATAACGCACCGCCAGCAGAACCAGCCAGAACAGACCGAATGCCGCCAGATTGACCATCAGTGTGGTCAACATTTCAGGCTCCATTCCGCCGCCCTTTGCACCGAGCACATTGGGATGCACACTTCTCCAAAGTCGCGCAGAGTAAAAAACGAGAGGGACATCTACAAATGCGACAACTCCGAGAACCGCACAAACAAGGGAACGACGTTCAGCCGACATAGGTGAAGTCCTGAGCACAAGATACGCTGCGTAAACAAACCACATAATTAATGTGGTGGTCAGCCTCGGGTCCCATGTCCACCAGACATTCCACGCCGCCCTGCCCCAAAGGGAACCGGTAACAAGGGCCAGTCCGCTGAAAACAACTCCGATCTCAGCGGCAGCCCCGGCAATGTAATCAAACTTGATATCACGTTTCAGCAAATACGCCGCACTGGCAACAAAAACCACGAAAAAACTGATCATGGCCCAAGCCGCCATTGGCATGTGGACATAAAAAATCTTCTGGACCAGCCCCATAGTCATTTCAACGGGTGCGTACATCCAGATGAGATATTGTCCGGCACAAAGTGCTATACCGGCCAGCAGTGCCGCGATTGCAAGATTCATTTACAAGCTCCGTAATAACTATATTTAACGGCGTGCCTACTGCTCGCCGCTGTATACAAAAGGAAAAAGGATCAGGCCTGCACCACTGAACAAAGCCGAAGCGGAAACAATAATCCCCATCCACGAACTCTGATCCATAATGTTAACCCCGGAAAACACCGAAGTCAGCAATTGTATTGCTCCCAGCAGGATGGGCAGCATCAGGGGAAAAAGAATCACCGAAAGCAGGGATTCCCGTGCGGCCTGTCCCTGAGAGATTGCACCGAGCAATGCCCCAAGGGCGACCAGCCCCCAATCCGCAGCCAGCAGGGTTGCAGCAAAAACTGCAAATGATCCCTTCATATCCTGACCGAGAAATACAATTGTAGCCGGGAGAAAAACAAGTTGCGAGCAAAGCAGCAACCCGAACCCGGCAAGACCTTTTCCGAACCAGACAGCGTGCAGGGGAACAGGCGATGAAAGCAGTCCCAAGCGCGCTTCATTTGATTCTTCCATTGAAAACAAAGTATTGAAAACCAAAACAAGACCGAAAGACGAGGCCAGCCAGAATATGGCTGAAGCTGCCTGCGGTTCAACCAGCTGCCCAGCGGGACGCGATAAGCTGAACACAAAGATCAGCAGTAATCCCAGCAAAACCGCCTGTGTAAGCCCCTGCCCTCCGCCTATGGAAAGGCGCAGGTCTTTGGCCGCAATGACCAGTCCACGCTTAAGCATTCTCCCCTCCCAATATGGTTTCAGGGTCGAATTCAGAAGCAGCCCCAAGATAAGCCATCCTGCGCCCGGCAAGTCCGAGGACCCGGTCCGCAAGTGAAGTATCATGGTTCACATCATGACTGATCCAGACAATGGCGGTTCCACGGTCGCGCATGGCCACAACTTCATCACGCAAAAGCGTAAGCGAAGCCTGATCAAGCCCTGTTCCCGGCTCATCCAAAAAAAGAAGATCCGGATTCACAAGGAAAACGCGGGCCAGATTCAAACGCTGAGCCATACCTCTTGAGTATGAACCGGCCTGTTCTTCAGCAGCTTTCTCCAACTCCACCCGCTTTAGCAAAGTCGTCAGCTCTTCACGGGAAGGAGAAAGGCCGTACATAGAAGCCCAGAATGAAAGGTTCGCCAATCCGCTGAGACGCGGATAAATAAAGGTGGAATGTCCCAGATAAGCGGTTTTTTCCGGCTCCGTCAAAATCTCCGCGCCCCCGGCTGAAGGCCGTGAAAGCCCGGACATGATCTTGAGCAGAGTGGTTTTCCCCGCGCCGTTGCGCCCGACTACGAGAAGAATCTCCCCGCGCAATACGTCGCAACTGACATCCTTAAAGATCAGCCTTGTTCCGAAGAACTTAGCCGCCTTTCTAATCTTAAGAGCTACACTTTCATTCTCAGCCACTTCAGTCCGCCTAAGTCAGTTTCGGTTTTCTAAAAGCCATGAATCCAAAGAGACACATCAAAGTGCCACCGATCCACATCCAGTTAATAAGCGGATTAAGGCTCATCTTAAGCGTCGCATTACCTTCAGCATCCACGCTCAGCAAAGTTGCGTATATTTCGCTGCCGAGACTTGGGATAACCGAAACTTCAGCAAAAGGCTGATCAAAGTTACGATAAAGTCTGCGTTCAGGCGCGAGCAGACCGACAGGTTTGCCGTTCTGCGTGACTTCCACGATTGCGGCTATTTTCGCCATTTCGGGAGTCTGCCCTTCAGCCAGTTTTTTAAAAGTCATTGTGTAGGAGCCGAGCTGGACGGATTCGCCCTGCTTAACCACATACTCATGCTCAACTTTATTCGGACCGGACCAGGCCACGCCGAGGAAAACAAGAGCCATCCCGAAGTGCAGTCCGTAAACACCGATCATGGAACGAACTTTGCGCAGCTGGGGGATAAAAGCAAAAACGCCGATAATCCCGACCAGAGAAGCAATGGCCGCAGCACTGGTAATCAGGCCCAGAGGATTGTGAAGGCCGCAGGCATAACTGATGGCACCGCCGCCGATGAAAGCACCGCCCACAAGGTACAGACCGCGCTTATCAAAAATACCCTCTTTCCAGTTATACCACGGGCAAACCGTAAAAATAAGGATGATCAAGCTGAACAGGGGCAGACAAACGCGGTTATAAAACCGTGCATCAAGCCCGATGGGGTTCGCGCTCCACATCTTGCTGATCACCGGCCACATGGTTCCCAGACCGACCACAAGGCCGAGGCCGAGAAAAGCCCATGCCGCTATGACAAGCATGCCCTGCCTGCTGTTCAAACCGGAAAGAGTCCTGGATTCAGGACGAGGACCGGCAACAAGAACAAACACGATCATAGCAAGAAAGGAAAGCTGGAAAAGCAGAAGCGGCAATGCCACGCCATTTTCACCATAGGCATGCAGGGACTGCACGACACCGGAACGAACCAGATAAGTGGCAAAGATGCAGAGCAGCAGGGTCAACGCCATAAGGAAAACATTAGTCCTATGCAGGGCCTTGCGCTTGATCTGAATGATGGCGGTATGCATGAAAGCGGAAGCACTAAGCCACGGAATAAGAGATGCATTTTCCACGGGGTCCCATGCCCAGTAACCGCCCCAGCCGAGTTCCATGTAAGACCACCAGCAACCGAGAACGATTCCGGCAGTCAGGAAAATCCAGGCCAGAATATTCCAGTTACGTGAAAAGGAAACCCATGATTTAACTTCACCGGAAAGGTACGCTGCAAGAGCAAGGGCCGCAGTACTTGTAAACCCTGCATAGCCGAGGAAAAGCAGCGGCGGATGAAAAATCATTCCGGGGTTACGCAGCAGCGGGTTCATGCCCCGCCCGTCCGCAGGTGTTGGCACCAGTTCCATAAAAGGATTGGACCAGCTTGTTAAAAGGAGCAGGAAAAAAGCCTGCACCACCATATAAAACAGCCAGTAATAAAGTCTTGTTTTTTCTGAAAATTCCTTAAAGAGCGGAAGTTTCGCAAAAATGACTCCCATAACAGCAATAGACAGCATCCAGAAAAGCAGGGAACCGTCGGCTCCGGCCCAGAATGCTGTAAGCGTATAGAAAATGGGAAGTGTATTATCTACATATTCGTAGATGTATTTGAACGAATAATCCCTATTAACAAGGGCAACGGTCAAGATGAAGCTGGCACCGACGACCAGACCGGCGATTGCAATATTCGCCTTGTCAATCAATTCCAGCACACTGCGTTTGCCCGTAAGCAGGGCCAAGCACGCATAAGCACCCGCCCCCAACGCCACAAGCAGGGCGATGAGGAGCAACAGGTTGGCAAAAAGCTGCATATTATATTTACTCCATTACGGATAAAATCTTTAAAAAAACGGAAACCCCGGCCCAAGACCGAAACATGACCGACAGGATCAACCCTCGCGGTTTTCCTTCTCGTACTTGGACGGACACTTGGTAATCAGGGAGGTTGCTTTAAACAGCTTATTGCCGTCGACAAAAGTCCCTTCCACAATCACCTCGACCCCTTCTTTAAAGGTATCGGGAACTGCGCCTTTGTAATCAACGCGGATAGTCCGGGAACCTTCCTTCTGATCAGAAAGATCAAAAGCAACGCCCAGTCCACCAGCTTTGGAATCAATATTCTGAGGCGCAACCTTACCGAACAGCCTTGCTTGTCCAAGCTCAGCCTCATTCATGGTCAGTGCCTCTGAAACATTAAGAAAATAGACGCTATCCTGTGAAATACCTGAATAAATAAGATATCCCAGCCCTCCGAGAAAAAGGATTAAGGCAGCAAAATAAACGCCTTTTCCGCCCTTTTTGGCCATTCTCGTACTCCGTTTTATTTCGAAACGTCAGCGGAAGCATCTTCCTTGCTGACGACCAGTTCTTTTCTTCTCCTGCGGGCAAGTTCACGCATGTCAACAACCTGATCGGTTTCGTCGACAATTTCGCTCCCGAGGATCTCTTCCATAACATCTTCAAGGGTGACAACCCCCGACATTCCCCCATACTCGTCAAGCACAACAAAAAGGTGCATGCGACTTTCGAGGAATTTAACCAGCAGCTTATCAAGAGTGATATTTTCCAGCGCAAAACGGACCGGCTTCATCAACTCTGAAAGCTTAACGTCATCGTGGTCATCCGCAAGCGCTTCAAAAACGGAACGCCTGTAAATAACCCCGACAATGTCCTCAGGATCATCTCCTTCGTAAACAGGAATACGGCTGTGAGGCCACGCGCTGTACTTGGCATGGGCCTCCGCTACGGTCATCTCAGCAGGAAGAGAGAACACAACAGTCCGGGGAGTCATAATTTGCTCAACAATCTTGTCGTCCAACGACAGGATGTTGGCAATTGAGAGGGCTTCATACGGTTTGATCGCCCCGGATCTCCTGGTCAAGCTGACCATAGCTCTTATATCATCTTCCGTAGCCTGCGGACCATCCCCTTTCCTATGAACAAGGCGAGAGAAAAAACCACAGATCCAAATTACCGGAAGAAAGATCCAAATTAAAATTTCCATGGGCCGAGCCAAAACCCGTCCCAGAGGTTCACAATAAACAATGCCGATAGTCTTGGGCAGAATTTCAGATAAAACGAGGATGATGATAGTGAAGCCGAGGGTGAACCAAGGCAGGGTTTCCGCGCCGTACACAGTGGCCCATGCGGCTCCGGCAAACGCGGCTCCGGCAGTGTGGGCGATTGTATTAAGGGTAAGAATAGCAGTGATGGGCCTGTCCACATTGGAACGCAGCTTATGCAGAATCGCTCCGGACTTATGGCCTTCCTTGCGCAGGGTTTCAATCCTGCTCCACGGAAAGGAGTAAAATACGGCTTCACTGACTGAACAGTAGGCAGAAATAAGTGTGGCTACACTAACGGAAAGTATTAATTCCAGCATTAAATTTTGAGTTAAAGTTATTAAATGACGCCATCCGGCATCTTTTTGATACTGGCATCAGTACCAGAAGGCAGATAGTGGCGCAATAAAAATAGGGGGCTGCAAAGCCTTATTCCCTACGGTTTTGCTACAAAATAAAATTTTAAAATAAAATTAGCAAGAGTTCAAATGGTTAGAGCATAAAAAAATAATTACTGCACTACTTTTTGCCCAAAACAAAAATACATTGACCTTTTCGGGTTCGCAATTAAGATATGCGCGCGATGACAAATACACACAGCAATCACAAAGTCGTATTCAGGCTCAGTGCCCTAGGGGACGTGGTTTTGACCACCGGTGTCATTGAATATTGGGCCCGAAAGCACAACTGCACCTTTACAGTCATTACCAAAAATTCCAGCAGTCCTGTATTAGAAAATAATCCTCATATCACAAATGTCATCAACCTTGAGAAGAAAGACCTCGGTGACTTGGCATGGATTAAGAAAGCCGGACAGATAGCCACTGAATATGAAGACTGCGAACTCATCGACCTGCACTCCACCCTGCGTTCCAGAATTCTCGGTGCACGCTGGAAGGGCAAAGTCTCGCGCTACAATAAATTTTCCCTTGAACGCCGCATGTTCAAGCTGACCCGCTCCCCAAAACTGGACCGGACACTTTCGGAACTGCGCGTTACCCAGCGATATGCTTCCGCCCTCGAAGAAAATATCCCGGCCGCTTCCGAGCTGCTGCCTCGTATCTATCTGACTGAAGACGAAAAAAGCATAGCCCGCACGCTGATTGAGGAACATGATTTGGGTCAAGATTTCATAGCATTGCATCCTTACGCCACCCACCCTGACAAAGCGTGGCCTGCGGAAAACTGGCACACGCTTATCAAACGACTCAATGAATCCGGCATAAAGTGGACAATCATCGGTCGTGACGACAATGTATTCGAGCCGCATGGACCGGGATGTAATTTCACCAGCCAATTGCAATTGCGCGAAACCTGTGCACTGCTGAAGAAATCCGCGCTGCTTATAACAGGTGATTCAGGGCCCATGCACCTTGCGGCATCTGTAGAGACGCCGGTTATCGCCATGTTCGGCCCCACCTCGAAAGCTTGGGGATTCTATCCGGCCGGGCCGCATGATGTTGTTCTGGAATCTGAAATGGATTGCCGCCCCTGCTCCCTGCACGGGAAGAGCAACTGCAAGAAGGATCGGGAATGCCTGCGGAAAATTACGCCTGAAGAAGTATTTGAAAAGATTTTAGGTTTGATGCGCTAACGCGCTTTAGGAATAAATTGATTTTGCCTTCGGCGACCCTGCCGGGGGCCTTAAACCCTTTTCCAAAAGGGTTTAAGAATCCCAAAACGTTTCATTAGGCTTCGCCACTATCGTTTCCAATACTTACTTATCTCAACAACACGTTCAGCCATACATTCTGCAACAGCTTTCGGAACCAATCCAGAGACATCCAGCCCTTTTTTCCACTCTTCACGCACAAGAGTAGAACTGATTACAAAATCAAAATCTCCGATTATGTAAATCGACTTTCCGCCCTTTAATTGCCACATATTCTGCCCGACCTGTTCGGCATCAGAAAAAAGACCTTTCAACTTCTGCTCCATGGAACCATGATCCGCCACAGCCCTGCTAACAGCAACAATGCTGGCTAGTTCAGGAATTTGTTGCCAATCTTTCCAAGTAGTAAAAGCCTCCAGCGAATCCTGCCCCATGATGAAGTAAAGTTCGGCATCGGGATAGCGGCGTGCAGCCTCGCGCAAAGTATCAACGGTATAGGTAGGGCCGTCTGCGGAAACATCAATATCGCTGATTTCCAAGACGTCACAATCCAGCACAGCCTTTTCAACCAGCTCATACCGCAACGCGGCAGGCAGCATTTCGCTCTGCCCTTTATGATAAGGATTCCCTGCTGGAACCAGCAGGACCTTATCAAGACCAAGACGCTTTCCAACCCCTTGCGCAACATCAATATGTGTAGAATGCACAGGATTAAAGCTACCGCCGAATAAACCGATTTTCATATTCAAAACCTAAAAAAATACCCGATGAAAGAAAACACTTCCACCGGGATTATTTTGCTAAATTTAACTGTTAATTACGTACATCCCAATTACCAAGCAAAACAAACTTGGTACTGGTCAATTCGGTAGCTCCCATGGGACCGTAGGAATGCAGCTTGGAAGTGGAAATTCCGATCTCCGCACCGAGTCCGAGTTGGCCGCCATCGTTAAAACGTGTGGAAGCGTTAACCCCGACCATTGAAGCATCGACTTCGCGGATAAAACGCATGGCCCGAGCATGATCTTTGGTCAGAATAACTTCACTGTGATTGGAACCGTAGCGGGCAATATGATCCTGAGCTTCATCCTGAGTGGAAACCACTTTCACGCAAAGAATCAAGTCGAGATATTCCATACCCCAATCATCAAAATCTGCGGCAATAGCTTTTGCACCCAGCAAAGGCATGGCCCGAGGGCAACCTTTCATGGTCACACCGTAGCCTTCCAGCAAAGTACCGAGAGATGGCAAAATTTCTTTAGCTATATCTTCATGAACAAGCAGGCACTCCAAAGAATTGCAGGCCGCTGGTTTCTGAGTTTTTGAGTTCATGATGATGTCCATGGCTTCAGGGATTTCGCAATCCTTATCCACATAAATATGACAAACGCCTTTGTAATGTTTGAGCACGGGCATGGTCGCCTGAGACACAACAGCTCGGATCAAACCTTCACCGCCGCGGGGAATGACAACATCGATGTATTCATCCAGCTTGAGCAGCTCGCTGACCGCCTCACGATCGATAACTTCCACAACCTGAACAGCTTCAGCAGGCAGCCCGGCTTTATCAAGGGCTTTCTGCAATAAAGAAGCAAGGGCTAGGTTGGAATGAATAGCTTCAGAACCGCCACGCAGGACTACTGAGTTCCCCGCCTTGAGGCAGAGTACAGCAGCATCAACGGTAACATTGGGGCGGGATTCAAAAATCATCATAATCACACCCAGCGGGATACGCATCTTACCGACCATCATACCGTTGGGACGACGTTCCATCTTCTCGATTTCGCCCACAGGATCAGCCTGCCCGGCAACTTCGTTACAACCCTGAATCATATATTCAAGAACAGCCGGGGTAATTTCCAGACGCTGCAAGCGGGCCTGATCAAGACCGCGTTCCTTGGCAACATCCAGATCTTTCTTGTTTTCTGCAAAAATAAATTCTTTTTCCTGTTCCAGTAAACCGGCCAGCTCGATTATGGCTGCGTTCCTTGCAGTTCCATCTGCACAGGCTATTTTACGGGAAGCTTCCTTGGCCTTGACGGCCACAGCTTTCATTGCTTCAAAATGGTTCATTATTCTACCTCAAAAACATTTATATTGACTGAAATATCATTTTTTCCGCCGATTGATCCTTTTGGGCTACTAAGGATATTGCAAAAAAGTCAACTACCATTTACCAATGATAACCATCGGCAGGGGGTTTTGGTGAGAAATATATGAAATTATTTTTTCTTTTTTTGTCACCTTTTTCAAGCACTTTAACAATTAGTCAAACTTTACGGTAGGTTAATTTAAACTTTCGTTTTTGACCTTTTTGTCAGACTGCATTATATAGCGCACTTCAACTTTGTATAAATTTTTCATGGAGGCTTTCCTTTAAAATGGAAGAACAAAACAACACACAGGACATTCTGAATCAGGTTCACGAATCCACCCCCGACACTCTGCATCCTCTGCTCGACTACATTATTAAGAACGGAAAGATGATTGTAGGCGGGATAGCAGTGATTATTCTTCTTGCTGGCGGTATCTCCGGCGTCAAGTATATGAACCAGCAGAAAATGATCAAGGCCCAGAGCGAAATGGGAACTATCCTGATCAAGTACAGCGGAGCAAAACAGGCAGAAGCTCTGGCCGCTTTTGAAAAAGACGCTCCCGCTTCCATGAAGCCAGCTGTGCAGCTCGCCCTTGCCAAGGCATGGATGGACGCTGACCGCTTTGCTGACGCAAAATCCGTATGGGCTGACATTGCCAAAACTTCTCCCAAACTGGCACCTGTTGCCGGTCTCGGACAGGCCAAATGCCTGATGCTTGAAGACAAGGCTGGCGAAGCAATCACCATTTTGCAAAAAATTAAAGAGAGCGCGGGAGCAGCATACGCTCCTTCCATCAACAGACTGCTGGCCGACGCTGCGGAAAAAGCCGGAAACATTCAGCTTGCAGTACAGGCTTATCAGGGACTGCTGACCAGCTCTCCTCAAGAAGCTTCTTTCTTTGAGTTCAAAATCAAAGAACTCAAGGCTAAACTCTAAATTCACTACAGGCTGATCATAAGTGTACGACTGTATGATCAGATGAGCTTAAGGACGGGGATCCGGCATTAACCATAGGGGCCGGTTCCCCGCTTAGACTCGACAGTCGTGCGTTTGTGAACATTCTGTTAACCCCATGACCTAAGGAGCACATTCATGGCTCACCCACTTCTCAAGGACAGTCCGGGCATGAAAAAGCTGCTTCTCGGCAATGAAGCCATTGTCAGAGGCGCTATTGAAGCCGGTATTCAGGTTGTTACCTGTTACCCCGGCACCCCCTCCTCCGAAGTTCCGGACACTTTCTTCCGCCTTTCCCCTGAAGGCGACTTCACTTTCGAATACTCGGTCAATGAAAAGGTCGCACTGGAAGTCGGTGGCGGAGCCACACTTGCCGGAGCAATGACCCTGACCACCATGAAGCATGTCGGCGTTAACGTTGCTGCCGACCCGCTCATGACTCTGGCCTACACCGGCACTCCCGGCGGTATGGTTCTGCTTTCCGCAGACGATCCCGGATGCCACTCCAGCCAGAATGAACAGGACAACCGCTATTACGCACGCCTTGCCGGCATGCCCTGCCTTGAGCCTTCCACCGCTCAGGAAGCAAAGGATATGACTCGCGATGCACTGAACATGTCCCGCGAAATGTCCGCTCCATTCATTCTGCGCACCACCACCCGCGTCAACCACCTTCGCGGTCCGGTTGAGTACGGTGAAATTGCAAAGCTGGCACCTGCTGAAGGGTTCAAGAAGAATCCCGCACAGTACGTACCAATTCCGGCATTTGCCCGCAGAATGCACGTAGAGCTTCTTGAAAAGCTCGAAAAGCTGCGTGAGATGGCAGAGACCTCCAAGTACAACAAAATTTCCGGTAACGGAAAAATCGGAATCGTTGCTTCCGGTATCTGTAGGGCTTATCTTGCAGATGCACTGGCTGATACCGGCCTTGCCGACAAATTTAAAATCCTTGAGCTGGGCTTCACTTATCCGTTGCCCACCAACATGCTCACCGACTTTATCTCCTCCGTGGAAAAAGTTGTTGTTCTGGAAGAACTTGAGCCTTTCCTTGAAAATGAAATCAGGGTGCTGGCCCAGAAGAATTCCATTGCAGTCGAAGTTATCGGTAAAGATAACGCGCTGCTGCCCCTGAACGACGAATACTCCACCCTGAACATCAGCGCGATTATCCGCGAAGTTATGGGAATGGAAGTTGAGAAGCTCGAAAGCTGTCCCGCGGAAGAAGGACTGCCCATGCGTCCGCCGAACCTCTGCGCAGGCTGTACCCACCGGGCCGCTTACTACGCAGTGAAAAAGGTCTTCGGCCCTGACGCTGTCTGTTCTTCCGATATCGGCTGTTACACCCTCGGTATCCTGCCCCCGCTTAATGCTGCGGACTTCCTGCTCTGCATGGGTTCCTCCATCTCCGCAGGCTCCGGAGCCGCAAAGGCCGCAGGTCAGACCGTGGTCGGCTTCATCGGTGACTCTACCTTCTTCCATTCCGGCATTACCGGACTGATTAACGCGGTATTCAACCAGCACGACATTCTGCTGGTTATCCTTGATAACTCAACCACCGCCATGACCGGGCACCAGCCCCACCCCGGCGTTGAGACCACAGCACTGGGTTCCAACCCCGTGCAGGTTGATATCGAGTCCATCGTCAAGGGATGCGGAGTAAATGAAATCCGCACTGTGAACCCGCTGAATCAGAAAGCCCTCACCAAAGACCTTGAAGACCTGAAGGCTATGAAAGGCGTGCGTGTCCTTATCGCTAAGGCACCCTGTCCTCTCTTCGCCCGCAGAACCCTCAAAAAAGCACCCGGACAGACTGCTTACGTAGCTGATCAGACTGACGAAGTGCTCAAGGTGATGGAAGAACTGGCCTGTCCCGCATTTGAAAAAACTGCGGAAGGCGTTGAAATCAACGAAATCCTTTGTTCCGGCTGTATGCTCTGCTTACAGCTGACTAAAGATATTAAAGCCCGGAAAAGGAGCAGCTAATGGATACCAGGTTGCGTATATTCATGACCGGGGTCGGCGGACAGGGAACCCTGACAGCCACCAACCTCCTCGCACAGGCGGTTCTTGACTGCGGTATCGATGTCACTGCCGGAGAAATTCACGGAATGGCCCAGCGCGGCGGTGTTGTAGAATCTGCACTGCTCATCGGACTGGCCTCTCCCAAAATCGGACATGGCGAAGCAGACGTCATCCTCGGCTTTGAGCCGCTGGAAACTCTGCGCGCCCTGCCTTACCTTAAACCCGGCGGCACAGTGCTTTCCAGCACCGAATATGTTCCGCCGCTTTCCGTATGCACCGGAAAAGCAGAAAACACACCCCTTGAAATTATCAAGGAAAAGGTTGATACCTGCGCCGGAAAAGCATACTACCTGCCCTGCCAGAGTTTAGGCCTTGAAGCCGGAGCTGTGCAGAGCGGTAATATTGCCCTGCTAGGAGCACTCTGCGCCACAGGATGCATTCCGCTTAAACCGGAACAATTGGCTGAGACAATCAAATCAGCCATGAAACCGAAAATTGCGGATATCAACCTGAAGGCTCTGGAACTCGGAGTGAAGGCAGTATCTTAAGTAAATAAATCGACAGCCGCATGTTTCCATGCGGCTGTCGACTTTCCAGAACAGTATACCATATCGGGAGGTTACTCCCGAATGCGCCCCCAAAAGTACAAACAATATTTTAGGCCGGAACCACGGAGCGCAAAAGCTCCGGCAAAGCTGAAACTAAAAACAGCCTGGACGGCATGAGTAAAGAAATGACTAGAAACGGACTGACGGAACGAGTGGACAATATCTATCTTTCAACTTTGAATGAAATTCTTGATTCTGTAGCTCCCCATCACGATTTGGAACCCAGCCTCAATGCGATTCTTGAAGTTCTGTCCAAAGACCTCCACTTCCCGCGTGCATTCCTGGCCATCATGGACCCGGAATCGGAAAAACTGAAGCTTTCCATTACCCACAGCCCAGCTAAGGACTACACAGCCACTTACGCACCGGGTAAAGGAGTTGTGGGTAAAGTTTACGAGACCGGTGAATCTGTAATCATCCCCAGAATGTCGGACGACAACCAGCTGCTGAATAAAGCATTCAACAGATCTGAGGAAGAACAGAAAAAACTGTCTTTTATTTGCGTACCCATAAAAAGCACTGATTCAGACGGCAATCAGGAAGTCCTCGGCGCACTGAGCGTAGACTCCCCCATTCTGCCCATGAACGACCTGCTTGAGCATAAACAATTTCTCGAAGTAGTGGCCGCCCTGATCTCCAATCAGGTCTCCCGCCTACAGGAAGAAATGTCCCTGCAAGCCCAGTTGCTTTCACAGGGTATGATGCCCGGAGCGGTGGATGTACCTCCGCCGGCTGACTTTGTGGCTACGTCCAAAAGCATGAAACAAGTGCTTAGGCAATCCCGTCAGGTCGGCCCCAGCCGCGCCACAGCACTGCTGCGCGGTGAATCCGGTACCGGTAAGGAACTTCTTGCCGAGGCCATTCATTCATGCAGTCCCAGAAGAGATAAGCCGCTGGTCAAGCTCAACTGCGCAGCCCTTCCCGCCGAACTGGTGGAAAGTGAACTTTTCGGACACCAGAAAGGTGCCTTTACCGGTGCTTACCAGAATAAACGAGGTCTCTTTGAAATCGCCAACAACGGAACCCTGTTCCTTGACGAAATCGGAGAGCTTTCCCTTGACGCACAGGCCAAAGTACTGCGTGCCATTCAGGAAAAGGAAATCCAGCGCGTAGGCTCCGAACAGCCTATTGCTGTTGACGTCCGCCTCATCTGCGCCACACATCAGCCGCTGGAAAAGCTGCTGCGTGAAGGCAAATTCAGGGAAGACCTTTTTTACCGCATCAACGTATTCCCAATCTTCATTCCGCCCCTGCGTGAGCGTCGCGAAGACATCCTGCCGCTGGCGGAAAAATTCCTCGATATGTTTTCCGGGGAATACAGCAAGGAAATCAAAAGGATTTCCAGCCCGGCCATTGATCTATTCACCCAGTACCACTGGCCCGGAAACGTACGCGAGCTGAAGAACTGCATCGAACGCGCGGTACTCATCTGCGAGGAAGAGGTAATCAGGACTTACCACCTGCCCCCGACCTTGCAGACTGCGGAATCCACAGCCACCGACACCTCCCTTTCCTTTGGTGAGGCTGTTGCAAAGTTCGAACAGGAACTGCTGGTCGACTCCCTGAAAAAGGCGCGCGGCAACATGTTGCAGGCAGCAAGAGACCTGCGGGTAAGCTACCGTATCGTCAACTATAAGGTCAAAAAGTACAATATTGACGTCAAGAAATACGCAGGCGCAAAAAAGAAGAAATAAAACATGCATACTTTAAAGCTCGCCGGAAAAGGCATTCTCAAGCCTCTCCTCTGCACAGCTTTATGTCTACTGACATTGATTATCATGGGTTGTTCCAGTGCTAAACAAGCACCGGGGCAACCCTTTGTCATTCCTTTTGACTCCGATCACATCACAACAGATAAATCCCTATCCGTATCCACTAAACTTTATCCTGATGGCGATGATGAACGCGACTTCAAAACCATCACCCATCAGGATTTCTACTTTGGCAACAAGAATTGTACTGCCAGTATACGTCTAATCCTGAACCGCAAAGCCACCGTAGACATGCCCGAAATCGGCGATTGGTCAACGGTCTCAGTTGGCGATTGTCTGGATAGCGGTCAAGATACAAACTGCTACACAGCGCATATCGACTGCCATCTGGTACGCACAACCTTCATTTCTACCGGAAAACGCAGCCTCGCCGTAATCAGAGTACGTAACCGGGCACGGGAGCCGCAGGAACTCTGCAAACAATGGGACCCGCACAATCTCAGCCCTGATCAGCAGGAAGAAGTTGAAACTTTCAACCAGACTTCTGATTCTTTGTTTATGTACAAATAAAGCCTCCGGCGGCCCTGCCGGGAGCTTTAAACCCTTTTGAAAAAGGGTTTAAAAATCCCAAAACTTTTTAGTGGGGCTTCACCTGAAACATTTTCATAAATAAAACCCGCAATATCTTGATCGATATTGCGGGCTTTGTTTGTCGCACTTTTAAATATACGAAGCGGCGAAGCCTAATATAAGGCTTTGAAAGGGAATCCAAAGGGAAAACTTTTGCAAAAGTTTTCCCTTTGGCCCCCGGAGGGATTCTTAAATGGAATCGTAATCATACTCCTCATCGGAGACGATAACTGAATTGGACTTCCAGAGCTCTTCAGGATCACCGAAGTTCTTCTTGGCTTCACGGAATCCCATGTTGAATGCTTTGACGTTAATCTCCCTGATTTTCTCAGGAAGTACGGCCTCAAGGTTCTTACGCATGGTCCGCTGCTGCGCAAAGGGAAGCAGGTAGGTTGCCGCACCGAGAACAATGGTGTTCATGGCTTGAGGCAGTCCCAGCTTATCTTTGGCCAGCTTGGTAAACGGCAGACCGATAAATTGATTCACTGGAGGCTGCTTAACCAGATCAGTTTCGATCATGAGCAATCCACCGGGCTTCAGGTTACGGTAATACATGTTACACGCTTCCTGACTTAAGGCGATAAGCAGATCAACGGACTCAGCCTTGGGGTAACTGATCACCTCGGAACTGACCACGAGATCGGAACGACTGGCTCCGCCACGGGCTTCCGGGCCGTAACTCTGGGTCTGGGTCACGAAGTAACCGTGCCCGAGAGCAAGGCCTGAGCCCATAACCTTACCCAAAGTCAGGATTCCCTGTCCGCCAAGACCTGAAAGGCGGATTTCAAATCTGTCCAGAGGTTGATTTTTCATTACGCACCTCCCTGACAGTTCGCAGCCATTTCATAGAATTTCTCTTCCAGACCGGGTTCATCCTTCTGTACGAACACCCCGGAAGGAGTCTTCTTGGCTTTCTCGGCTTCACTGAGCTTGTTGTAACGCTCAATGTCGATAACATCCTTCTTGAGCATCTTGTACATATCCACAGGGGTCCTGTACTTATTCTTGCGTCCGTACTGGGTGTGGCAGGGAGTAAGAATCTCCACCACTCCGAAACCGGGATTGCTGATGCCGTCCATGATCATCTGGTCCAGCTTTTTAACATGGAAAACAGTTCCACGAGCCACATAATTGGCCTTGGCAGCACTGCAAAGCTCCACGCAGTCAAAGCTCTGTTCCATCTGCCCCATAGGGGTAGTCATGGAAAAAGAACCTGAAGGCGTTGTCGGAGAGCACTGTCCCCCGGTCATACCGTAAATGTTATTATTGAGGATCAATGCAGTTACGCCGATATTCCTGCGCGCTGCATGGATCAGGTGGTTACCGCCGATAGCCATTGAGTCGCCATCGCCCATGACCACAATTACGTGCATACCCGGCTTTGCCATCTTAATTCCGGTGGCGAAAGTGAGTGCACGACCATGGGTGGTATGTACGGTGTTGAAATCAACATATGCCGCAAGCCTGCCGGAACAACCGATACCGGCCACCACACAAACCTCGTCCTTGGAAAGACCGAGACCGTGAATTGCCCTGATCAGCGATCCGAGCACGATACCGTGCCCGCAACCGGCACAGAAAACGTGCGGAAACTTCTTGTTATGCCTTAAGTACTCATGAATGAGCTGTGTACCTTTCATATCAACCATGACTACACCCGTGTTAAGACTTTGAGGATTTCAGCGGGGGTAATGATCTGCCCGTCCACCTTATTGATGGTCCGCACACTTACCTGACCGTTATTGACTCTTTTCACTTCCCTTGACATCTGTCCCATATTCATTTCCGGGACTACGAGAGTATGCGCCTTGGCCATAACCCTCTCGGTTGCCTTTCTCGGATAGGGAAACAGGGTTGAAAGCTTGAGCAATCCCGCCTTTACGCCGAGATCGCGAGCCTGTTTGACTGCCAGCTCCGCAGAACGGGCCACCGTACCGTAAGCAATGACAACCACATCCGCATCCTCAGTATCCACTTCATCCACCAGCTGCACATCGTGCAGAAACTGATCGATCTTGCGGAAAAGACGTTCGTTCAATTCGCGAACTTCGTCAGGACGCGAAGTGGGAAAACCGTTGGTGTCATGGGTCAGTCCGGTAACATGGAAACGGTACCCGGAACCGATGGAAGGCATGGGCGGAACACCGCGCACGGTCTCTTCGTACGGTTTGTACCATTCCGGCGGCATGGTCGGGACAATGCGGTTGAAGACCTCAAATTCATCCGGGTTGGGGATGATGATCTTCTCGCGGGTATGGGCGGTAATTTCATCAATAAGTAAAATTACCGGGGTGCGGTATTTCTCCGCAAGGTTGAAAGCCTCAATAGTATTATCAAGACATTCCTGAACATTGGAAGCAGAAAGGACAATGATGGAATGGTCACCGTGGGTACCCCAGCGAGCCTGCTGCACATCGCCCTGAGCCGGGGAGGTGGGAAGACCGGTACTGGGACCGCCGCGCATGACGTTGACGATCACCAGCGGGGTTTCGGTGATACATCCGTATCCCAGATGCTCCTGCATGAGCGAAAAACCGGGACCGGAGGTTGCGGTCATGGCTTTCCTACCAGCCAGTGACGCACCTATGACTGAACCGAGTCCGGCGATCTCATCTTCCATCTGGACAAATGAGCCGTTGGGAATCAGCGGTAATCTCTGAGCCATGATCTCCATAATCTCCGAAGAAGGAGTAATGGGATACCCGCCGTAAAAGGTACAGCCCGCTAAAAGCGCACCTTCGACAACAGCCTCGTTGCCCAGAGCGAAAATCTCTTTGTTTCTTTTTTTTCTAGGTCTGGCCATGGAAATTCACCTTATTCCTTTTTTTTACCGGAACCGGTTTTTTCCGCAGCACCGCCGGAAGCGGCGGGCCTGTCGGTTCTCCGGGCGGCCTTCTCAAGGACAGCCCTGCATACCGCAGGAATCTCGTCATCAACCTTCGGTCGAACCATAATTGCGAAATCCGGGCAATGCAGCTCACAGAATCCACAATTTATACATTCTTCCTCCCGGATGACGACCGCTTTACCCTGATCGTTCAATTCCATGACCTTTGCCGGACAGAAAGCTGCGCAGATGCCGCATCCCTTACACCAATCCGGAAAAATCGTAACCGTGCTATTTCCCTTGCGTTTGACACTCATAACCTGATCCAGGTTGAGGGTAACTAAAATAACCCGTTTCTTTTCTCCCCTTGAAACGGATCAACCTTGCCGACAGCCTCTGTAAACTTTTATTTTTACTGGGCCTAAATTCGGCCCTAGCATGCTAATACCGCACATGCAACAGGAATCGGAACTTTTATGGCAATATTATAAAATAAGACGATCTTAATTGACATGAATATGCTTTGCATTTAAATTATGAAATAATGGAATTTTGCGTCTAATGCAAAGTTGATTGATTGCACAATCACATGTCTTTACCCAAAAAAAGAGCCGACACTAGGTCGACTCATGCATTTTTTTTATCTCTGCATATTCGTATCAGAACCACAAACATCATTGCCTATCTAAGAACATACAATTTTACTGCGAATACCAATAAAAAAACATCCACACCAAGATCATTTCCATCAGTTCAATTGAATCTCATCCTTGAAATAAGACTCAATCTTCATGCGGCTGATCGGCCTTGAGAAGAGATACCCCTGCCCGAATTCACAGCCGAGATCACGCAAAACATCCTGCTGCTCGATCTCCTCTACGCCTTCAGCAACAACGTTCAGACCGAGGTTATGGGCCAGATTAATAATAGCTTTGACAATCTCAAGGTTCTCAGATGACTCATGCATCTTACGCACAAAACTGAGGTCAATCTTAAGCTGGTCAAGGGGGAATTCCTGCAAATTACTCATGGACGAATACCCTGTACCGAAATCATCAATGGAAACCAGAACTCCCGCGGATTTAAGCCGGTTAAGCATATCTACTGACTGCTTGGCGCGTTCCATAATTGCTGTTTCTGTAATTTCGATTTTCAAATTCCGGGCCGGGAGATCAAATTCACTCAGCTTGGAAAGAATATTATCCACCAGTGCCGGCTGGGAGAATTGACGGGGAGAAATATTTATGGACATCATCATATCGCTGGCGGACTCATAATTAGCCTGCCAACTCTTCATCTGCCGGCAAGCCTCACTGACAACCCAGCTCCCCAGCTCAAAAATAAGCCCGGACTCTTCAGCCATGGGGATAAATTCACCCGGCATTACCAGTCCGCGACGGGGATGCTCCCAGCGGATAAGTGCTTCAAAACCGACAACACTCTGATCTTTAAGCGAGTAAATAGGCTGGTAATCCAGATAAAGCTCTTCACCTGACAGCATAGCCGCACGAAGATCACTCTCCAGCTGCATGGCCTGAACAGCCTCTTCAAGCATCCTCTTGTTGAAAACCTTGATCCTGTCCCTACCGGACTCTTTTGCCTGATGCATTGCAACATTGGCATTCTGGATGATCTCTTCAGGCTTGTCGTATTCGGTGGGACTGAGCAGCACACCATAACTGGCGGCAATATTAATTTTATGCCCCTCAATCACAGCGGGATCATTCAAGCAATCGCGAATGCGGCGCACAATGCGGATACCTTCGCGCGGGGAAGCCAGTTCCTCAAGCACCACAATAAACTCATCACCACCGAAACGGGAAACCGTATCCAGCTCACGAATGGTTTGGAGCAGCCGCTTGGAAACTTCCACTAAAAGCTTATCCCCAATATTATGGCCGAGGCTGTCATTAATAATCTTGAAACGATCAAGATCCATAAAGACAACTGCAAAGTAATAATTATCCCGGCGGCGGGAACGCTCGACAGCCTGAAGGATACGGTCACAACACAGGGTGCGGTTGGCCAGCCCGGTGAGCGGATCATGCAGGGCTTCGTATTGAAGCTGCTTTTCCATGAACTTACGCTTGGTAATGTCACGCAGAGAAAGCCTCAGACCAAGCGAGGTGCCGTCATCAGCAAAAACCTGATGCCCGGTAAGTGAAACCCAGCGCAGCAGCCCGTCCCGGCGAAAAAGACGCATGTCAGTCCCATCAGGCGAGGGAAAAGTTCCCCGCAAAGCCTTCTGCCAGTATTCCCGGTCATTTTTGTGCAGAATATGTTCAACCCGGACCGGCCCTTCCATGAAATACGCTTTGGGGTAGCCGGAAATGCGTTCACATGACGGACTTACATACTTGACCGCTCCGGTAGGCCCGATCCACATTTCCCAGTCAAATGTGTATTCCGCGATGGTCCGGTACTCCTCTTCAGACGCACGCAGGGCCTTTTCCATCATTTTATAGCTGGATACATCAGTAACAAATGCGAAAGTCAATTTTACATTGTCGCTTTCAAAAAGATTGGTGGCATTGACAAAAATATCAACTTCACGACCATTGCTGTTTACAAAACTGAGTTCGAATTTGTGAGCATGACCATCGTTATTCTTAAACCGCTCAACCGCTACATCCCCTAGGATCGCTCCGACCTCAACCCCGAGCATTTCTTCCCGGTTAAGACCGATCATGGTGCAGAATGCAGGGTTAACGTCAAGCAGCACCAGAGACTCATCAATCATGAAAAAGCCTTCAGCAGTGGTTTCCACCAGTGCCCGATACCTTTTTTCACTCTTCACAAGTGAACGGGCGGCTTTTTCACGCATATGAACCTCACCCTGCAAGACCTTGTTAACTTCCTCCAGCCTACTTTCGCGACTGGCAATTTCCTCGGTCATACGGTTGAAGCGGGAGCCGATCTCAAGCAATTCTATGTATTGAAACTCATCAAATCGATAAGAAAAATCACCCATGGCAACTTTATCCATCCCCTTGCGCAATCTGGCTATGGGGTTACGGATAAAATAATCCATTAAAAATCCGGTAATTATATAGATAACTGCCACAGAGGTAAGAAAGGTCAGACTTGAAACAAACAAGATCCAGTCAAGATTACGACGATAGATCCTGCTGCTGAGTTCCATACGGATAGAGCCGATTTTTTCTTTGGAAATATAGAGATCACGCACACGGACAATGGGATTATCATCCTCTTCTCCGGGACGGACAAAATTAAAGAGGACCTCACCATTCATGTCGATGATTTTAAGCTTTGAAAACTGCTCATTCTGGGTATAGGCACAGCATACATGCTTGAGCGAGCCCATATCAAAATTCCAGATAGGGAATGTTACAGACTTGGCAAGCTGCTCAATATAATTATCAGCCTTATCCTCGTACTCCTGCCGCAACATCTTCGAACGACCGAAATACTCATAAGCAGTAACCAGTCCGATAATTATGGCAAGTGCGAAAACAAGACAGGCTGAAAGATCACGGGAAATAGATCTCTCACCCTTTTTGAATTTTAAAAAAGATCTTTTTGAAGCGGCCTTATTATCAGACATACTTTATTGCACCAGAAGTAGCGTTAACACTCGAAAAACAAGCAGAATTGATTACAACATTGTTTTCACAATTAACTTTCAAAGTCTATAATTAATAATATTTTGCTAAAAAAATATCATATTTCACCGGAAAGGCTGCGCTCGGCAAGAACCACTTCGGCAAGAGCGTTGATGACACAAGCGGCAAGAGCCGACCCGCCCTTCCTGCCTTCAATGGCAATAAAGGGAATTCTCCCGCAATTCATCAGCATGGCTTTTGACTCCGCTGCATTAACAAATCCCACAGGCATACCGACCACCAATGCAGGAGGGGCCATCCTGCCCTCCTCCACCAGATTGACAAGGCGTATAAGTGCCGTGGGCGCATTACCTATAACATGAATCCCCGGTTTCAAGGACTCAGCAGCCAATTCAAGTGCAGCGTGCGCTCTGGTTGTCGAATTCTTTTTAGCGGAAGCGATAACTTGCGGGTCATTCATAAGGCAACGCACATTGCAATCAAGTGGGGTCATCCTGCGCATGGGAATTCCACAACGGGCCATCTCGGTATCAGTGACAATAGTACAGCCGGACCGCAAGGCATCAAGGCCGGAAACAACAGCTTCCGGATGAAAACGCACAAGGTCAATCAATTCAAAATCAGCAGTAGTATGGACCATGCGCCTTGCAATCTGCCATTCGATACCATCGAATTTTCGTGGTTCCGGGACTTCGGAATCAATAATTTCAAAAGACTTTTTTTCAATATCACCGGGCTTTGCCACGGTCATTAATTCTATTTTCCCGGACAAGAATTATCTCCTTATAATTGCAAGGGACGATGAAGTACCGATCCTGCTGGCTCCGGCCTGCAAAAATTCCTGAGCCTGTTCGTATGTTTTAATTCCCCCGCTGGCCTTTACTCCGATATCATCGCCCACAACAGAACGCATAAGCTTGATATCCTCCACGCAGGCACAACCGGGAGCGAATCCGGTGCACGTTTTAACAAAAGAGGCCCCTGCTGTCACCGCAAGATCACAGGCAAGCTTTTTCTGATCATCATCAAGCAATCCGGTTTCAATAATGGCTTTTACAGGTACGCCATCGGCTCCTTCAACGGTCATAAAAATATCATTCAGAAATGCCTTACGGTCACCCGCTTTCAGCGCACCGATATTGACCACCATGTCCAGCTCACACGCGCCCTTTTCCACTGCACGCATGGCTTCAAGCATCTTTACTTCAGGCAATGTTGCTCCAGAAGGAAAACCGATGACAGAACAGACTATGGGATTTTCTGCTGCAAGCAGTTCCGCCGCTCTGGCAATATGCGAGGGGTGAACACAGACAGATGCAAAATTATACTCTATTGCCTCCCGGCAGAGCTGCTCGATATCCGCAGGAACTGCTGATATATTGAGTAAAGTGTGATCAATGCACGATGCCAGTTTATCTATTTTGTCCATATCCGCCTCCCGGCTTAAATTAAAAAAAACAACCCTTGCTTCAGATACAGCAAAAACAGCAGAACCTGAAACAAGAGCATACTTCCCATTAGAATGACATTAAGCGAATTAGAAAAAACGGTCAATCAATCGCCCGCAAACAACCTCCCAATTTTTTTTTGAGTACACATAATTGGCATCCTTCTTTTTCTGAATCACTCGAAATTTCTACTTTTTCTTAATATAAATGACATTGTGCCGCATAAGAAAAGCCCCTCGCAACATCGTTGCAAGGGGCTTTATAAATTCAAGCTGGCGGAGAGGAGAGGATTCGAACCTCCGATAGCGTTAACTATACACGCTTTCCAGGCGTGCTCCTTAAGCCGGACTCGGACACCTCTCCGCTTGGGTGAAAAAAAGTGTTTAGCTAAATCAGACTTACTTGGCAAGCACTTTTTTGAATTATTTTGAATTAAACTTAAATTTTACTGATTTACAAAGTTCTCAGCCCTAAATCCAAGCTATTTCTCCATATAAAACGAACTTCACTGCAATCTAGATCATGATTATTACTAACGGCACGGCGATGCCGCCAAGAATAAAACCTCTCCAGAAATCAGACAACCTGCTCCATATTTTCATCAGCTCTCCCTATATCATCTTTATATCGACCATCGATAATAAACTTTATCCGATCTATACGGACTTAAAAGATATTAATTTGAGATAAAAGAGAAAAGCAACTCTTTATGGAATTAACTTTAAGAATAAGTTAACGTTCTACGAAACCAGAGGAGCTTAATAATGAACCGCATAAGTAGAGTTTTATTATTATTTATCTTTTCCTTTCTGAGCTTAACATCATTTTCATTTGCAACAGACATGTCCCAAGGACTCCAATGCCCTCCGGGATGGAATGACAACAGAGCGGCGCGAGGGCATGAGTTAATAAAACAATGCATATCTCCCGCGCAAGACGCATTTATTGAGCTATACGCCGCCCGAGGGCAGCAGGTACCGCTGGGAAAACTGCTTGATGTGTGGGCGCATGATATGACTAAAGAAGGCCTTCCTTTTCAAAACCTTGTTTCCGAACAACCGGGCCATATTTCCGGCTACCCTGCTGTAACCCGCTTATATTCTGGACATACCAATAACGGAGCCTATTTTGATTCACAGCTTGTGGCATCTTACTTCAATGGAGTGAATTACATTTTTCAGGGTCTATCCATGAAAGGCCACGAGCAGGCAAGACGCCAGCTCAGGCATGCCATGAACACATGGTACTATCCGGGCGCAGGTTCCTCCGATCATGTATCCAACAACCAACAAGGCGGACTTCCGCTAGGCTCTGGCAACTCCGGTCACACCCCCTACGATAATGATCCGTATGGAAATACGCAGCAACACGCGAACACTCCCAGCCCCGGAGGTTCTCCTCAGGACAATATTGCTTGGTACTATAGCTTGAGACAGCAGAAAAAAAGATCCGGTAGTTCCGGAAACTCTGGAAACTACCGTTCAAAGGGAGCGTGCTGGGCTTGGGGACTCTGGAAAAATCCCGCTCGGGGTGAAGTTATAATTCTGCCTGACGGTAGAATTGATTTCGGAAACAATATGATTAAAAAATGGGAATTAATAGACCCGTTGTATATCAGTGTTAATCTCCCGGACGGCTCCACCCAGATATGGACTCACCCGGACTGGAGTCACAAAAAAATTACCAAGGCCAACCAACCTAATTCTGACCCGGTTATGTACCGTAAAAAACATAAAATGTATTACAAGGGAAAGTTATTTGTCGGATGTACGGGTAATAATGACTGACAAATTGATGTTGCCTAAAATTCAAAGAGGATAATTTGCCATCATTGTCGGGGATAGCTTTTAGGCGTAGAGTTTAACTGGCGGAGATCCTGACGGTCCGAATATGGCGTATGCGCGTCAAAAGGAGCATCAAATGGCACTTTATCTGATTATTGCAATAGGTGTTTGTATTTATAATATTAACTGTCGTTCCAAGAACTTAGGAGGCTGCATTATTGCGGGCCTTACATGGCCTGTTACGTTTATCCTCTATCTGTTCACCATGGTGACGGGGCGTTCGGCCCTCAATCCAATAACAGGTATGACCAATCGATCTAACGGGCTAGGCAGAGGCCGACAAAGAGACAAAAGAAGAGGACGGCGCTAGTAGAAGCACTTATGTATTAAATGACTGCAAAACAACTCATCACTAAGAAATCCCCTTGCAAGAACGTTGCAAGGGGATTTTTAAATTCAAGCTGGCGGAGAGGATAATTTCACGTGCGGCTACAAGCAATAAAACTATTTTTTTTTAACAGAATAGGCATTAAGATTTGAAAAATTATACCGAATATACAAAAAGAACCTTAACAACATTTAAAATCTTGGAAAAATTATGAAAAAAACATTTATTACTGCCTTACTGTCCTTAACTATTACTATTTTTATCTGCGGAGCAGCTTTTGCTGAAAACACTACTTTTCATGCTCAAGGTAGAACTGTTGCTCCAGGCATTTTCACGTACTTTAAAAACTCCTACAGCTATGCATATACATATATATCAATATCAAATATCACCAGCACCCCGGTACAATGCAAAGTAACAATTTATGATCACGAAGGAAACGACCAGACCTCACGTGGCCATGTATATTCTGGAGAGTATGTAAACGGCGGCTGGACAGGAGTTGCTGTTAGCGATGGAATATTCGAAATCCCCGCATACGGAACAAGACTCTTTACCATGGACGATAGAACTCAAAAATATTCAATCTTTGGTCACGCAACCATTGAATGGAAATCAGAAGACAACAAAATGAGCAAAGCGTTAGTTGCTTCAATGCGCCACTACGGTCACGCCGGAAGTGCAGGCACAACAAAATCAGGTGGAATCACCATCAACAACGGCCAACCCTTCTAAGCCTTAAGCGCGCATAAGCAAACACGAAAAAGCCCCTCGCAACATCGTTGCAAGGGGCTTTATAAATTCAAGCTGGCGGAGAGGAGAGGATTCGAACCTCCGATAGCGTTAACTATACACGCTTTCCAGGCGTGCTCCTTAAGCCGGACTCGGACACCTCTCCGCTTGGGTGAAAAGGATTTAGCTAAATCAGACTTGCTTGGCAAGCACTTTTTTCATTTTTTCCCAATTATTTTAAATTAAATGAAAAAATGAACCTATTTAGGCAACTGGAGACTACCAATAAACTCATCAATAGACTCAGCTTTTACCCTTTCCAAAACTTTCGAAAGTTCTTCCGCAACCTTAAAAGCAGTATCAGGACTAAGGAAGTTTCCGGTTCCGATCTGCACGGCTTTGGCTCCGACCAGCAAGAATTCCGCAGCATCTTCAGCTGTAGTGATGCCGCCAAGTCCCATTACCGGAATCTTTACCGCATTTACGGCCTGATACACACAACGCAATGCTACAGGCTTAACAGCAGGACCGGACAAACCACCTATTACGTTAGCAAGACGCGGAGTTCTGCGTTCAATATCCACTGCCATGCCGGAAAGAGTATTGATCAGCGAAAGACCGTCCGCTCCACCGTCTTCAGCTGCTTTTGCGCAAACAGTGATGTCGGTAACGTTTGGGGAAAGCTTGATGATAACCGGCTTATTCCCGGCATTCTTCTTTACCGCCTCGGCAACCTTGGTGATCTGTCTGGGGTCCTGACCAAAGGCGATACCGCCCTCTTTAACGTTGGGGCAGGAAACATTGACTTCAAGGGCTGCCACGCCCTCTTCCCCAGCCAGAACTCCGGCCAATTCGCCGAATTCAGCAGCATCGGTAGCGTAGAGGTTGGCCAGTACGGGAAGAGTCTTCCACGGCAGCTTGGGAAGTTTTTTATTTATGAATTCCTCAACACCGGGATTCTGAATACCGATGGCGTTGAGCATACCGCAGGGAGTTTCCGCAATTCTAGGCATAGGGTTGCCTTCCCTCGGCTTGAGAGAAAGTCCCTTGACCACAATTCCGCCCAGTGATTCAAGATCGCCGAAGCGTTTGAATTCAAGACCGAAACCGAAAGTCCCGGACGCTGTGAGGATGGGATTCTTAAGCTTCAGTCCGGCAAAATCAATTGATACATCCATTTCTTAACCCTCCAGACTGAGATTATTGGCTTTGAAAACAGGCCCGGTTGTACAAACCTGAGTATGATGATCGTCACCGTCCTTACAGACGCAGCCGAGACAGGCACCAACGCCGCAGGCCATGCGGTTTTCAAGAGAAAGTTCCGCATCTGCGCCATATTTATTGGCCGCATTCCAGATTGTTTTCAGGAACGGGGTTGGGCCGCAAGCTACGATGAGACCATCGTTGTCCGCATATTCCTTAACCAGCTCCTCCACCCTTGCGATGATAGCAGGGATATCGGTCGGCTTGGTTTCGCGAATATCTTCCACATCGACCTTGCCTGAAATACCTTTATAAGGGTAATTTTCCAGCGGCGGACGGTGTGCAAAGAACAATTTAAGATTTTCAGGCTGCGGATGGGAGTCGACATAACCGCAAAAGGGAGCTATGCCCATTCCTCCGGCGAGCATGAGTACGGGACGGTTCTGCGGTTTGCTGAAAAAGTTACCCAGCGGTCCCCAGATATTTACTTCATCGCCCTCTTTGAGTTCCAGCAGACGGGCTGTCCCGCGACCTACCACCTGAAAAAGGATGGTCAGACTGGTCTCATCTGCGTTACAAATAGAGAAAGGACGTCCCCAGACGAGGTCCAAAGGCCATGAAATAGGCCTGATCATGACGAACTGTCCGGCCCGCCAACCCGGCTTCCAGTCCGGATATTCGAGTTTGAGTTCGACTATTTCCTCACCGGGTGAGGATAACCCGAGGGGCTTGTTGCTGATGACTTTCACAGCCCTGCAATTGTTTGCACTCATGATTTAATCCTGTAGATTTTTGCTGACCGCACTTTGCGGCATAAGCGTGATACATTATGAATGAACATAAACCAGAAATTCTTGCTCCGGCAGGCGATAAATCATCTTTCCTTGCAGCCATAGCCGCAGGTGCGGATGCTGTATATGCCGGACTTAAACATTTTTCCGCTCGTATGGAAGCTTATAATTTCGCTACGAGCGAGCTTGCAGCCCTTGCGGAGCTGGGCCGGGAAAACGGTGTTCGCACCCATATTCCCATGAATACCCTGATGAAACCGGACGATCTGAACTCCGCAGCCCGTCTTGTGGAACGCATATCCCGCACTGTAAAACCGGATGCCCTGATCATTCAGGATATCGCTATGGTCGATATCGCCCGTCAGGCCGGATTCGAAGGCGAACTGCATCTTTCCACCCTCGCCAACGTCAGCCACCCTGCGGCACTCAAAACCGCAGAAGAGCTGGGCGTAGACCGAGTTGTTGTGCCTCGCGAACTCAACCTTGACGAAATCAGGATGATGGCTGAAGCCTGTCCAGATTCCATGACCCTTGAGATGTTCGTGCACGGCGCACTTTGCTATTCCGTTTCTGGCCGCTGCTATTGGAGCTCCTACTTCGGCGGCAAAAGCAGCCTGCGCGGTCGCTGTGTACAGCCCTGCCGCAGACTCTATGGCGGAGCCAAACGCAAGGATGCACCCAAACGTCTTTTCTCCTGCCTTGACCTCAGCCTTGATGTGCTGACCAAACCGACCCTTGCAATTCCCAAGGTCAGCTCATGGAAAATTGAAGGCCGCAAAAAAGGTCCGCACTACGTCTACTACACAGTAGCAGCGTACAAAATGCTGCGCGACAACCCCAATGACGCCAAAGCCAAAAAAAATGCCGTAGAATTACTGGAACTTGCCCTCGGCAGACCCACATCACATTCCGTATTCCTGCCGCAGCGTCCATACACACCGCTTGACCCGTCCAACGAAACCGGTTCCGGCTTCCTGATCGGTATCACCAAACAGGAAAAGAACGGCAAGCCCTACTTCAACTGTAGACAGGAACTGCTCGCCGGAGACTTCCTGCGCATCGGTTATCAGGACCAGCCCGGACACCAGACCATGAAGATCCGTAAATTCATCCCCAAGCGAGGCAAGATCTCCATTCCGGTTAAAGGTAGAACCCGCCTTAAATCAGGCACACGGGTGTTCCTTATCGACCGCCGCGAAGAAGGTTTGGTCAAGGCAATCAAAAAACTTGATTCCAGACTTTCAAAGATCAAAGTTGCAGACAACGTAGGCAGCAACATGATTGTAGAGCTGCCGCAGCCCTGTCCGCTTCCTGAAAGAACCGCGCGCCATACTTTACAGCGCAATCCTCCCAAGGGAAAAACAAAATTCGGTACCGATGTCTGGCTTTCCATGAACGCCCTCAAGCGCACTCCGCGTCCGGCTGTATCCAAAATCTTTTGGCATTTGCCCCCGGTAGTCTGGCCTGACGAAGAAAAAGAAGTCCAGAAGCTTGTCGACATCTGCCTTAGTGGAGACGGACGCGACTTCGTGCTCAATGCCCCATGGCAGAAAGCCTTTTTTCCAAAGAATGCAAAAGTCCGCTTTCATGCCGGACCGTTCTGTAACGTTTCCAACCCGCTGACCATCGAACTGCTGGCCGACATGGGATTCTCTTCCGCCTACGTCAGCCCGGAGCTGGCCCGCGATGACTTCCTTTCCCTGCCGCAGAGCAGCCCGCTTCCGCTTGGAGTCGTGCTTACCGGCATGTGGCCGCTGGCCCTTTCAAGGATCATTGCTGACGAAACAGAACTTATGAGCCCCATCTACAGCCAGAAAAAAGAAATCTGCTGGGCCCGTAAATACGGTCAGACTTACTGGATCTATCCCGGCTGGCCGCTCGATTTCGGAGCTGAACGCAAGGTGCTGGAGAATTCCGGCTACACCATGTTCCTAGATATTCAGGAACCGTGGCCCCGCGCTGTGCCCGAACCGCAAAGAACCAGTAATTTCAACTGGGATTTAACTTTGCTTTAATGCCTCCGGCGGCCCTTCGGGGACCAGAGAAACTTTTTGAAAAAAGTTTCTCTGGACACTTCAAAAACTTTTAATAAGCTTCGCTACGGGTTTCGCACAATTGTGCGGAACCCGTTTTTATTTGCAATCTTCCAGCATCTTGCGCAGGTAATCAGCAGCCCTGCGGCCTTTGAGGGCGCGGCCCCAAAGCTCGGTAATCATCTGCTGATGCAACTCAAGTGCTTCAGGAGCCGATGTTAACATGCCCACCCCCAATCGTACATTGGGAAAATGACATAACTTGTAAGGACTGAGACAAAGTGTGGATCGCTCGGACTGACGAAAAATCTGAAAATGTGTGCTGGGCACAGAATCAATCAGGACTCCGATTTGGACCCCGATGGGCTGCTCTTCGAGTAGAGTAATTACATTTTCCACTTCACGCCGCGCAACTTCGCGCCGCTCCTGCAAAACATCTTCAGGCAAATCAAACGTACCTACAAAACCGCTACGCAGGAACTGCTCAAGATTCGTGGCAGAAGCCAGATTAACCATACTCGGCCTACGCTGCCGGTAGCCCTTTTTACGTTCCTGTAATACAGAAAGAATTTCAGAAATATGGTTTAAAATTTCAGGATCATTCTGCAATTCTTCCGGCAATCCTTCCTTAATGGAAATCTCCAAATATTTATCGAAATCATCAGTCGTCAACAAATAGGAAACCAGCCCGAACATAACTGAAAGCTGCTCCGACTCCGCTTCATTCTGGCGCATGCGCTCAAAGAAACTAATCGCAGAAGAAATATATTCTACGCCGACTCCCATCAAAGAAGGAAGTGAAACACCCAGAAGCTCGGCAATAGCCTCAAGGGTTTCCAACTTAGGTGGGTCCCCTTTTTCATAGCGGTACAAAGCCGCCCTTGAAATCCCTATCTTGGCTGCAATCTCTTCAGTGCTGTACTTACTACCAAGCCTGAATGCCTTCAGACGGTATCCTATTTCCTTGGGACTTAGTTCATTCATCGGCCCATCTCCATGAGAGCTTAAATTCAACTTTCAAACATATAATATAGAAACAACTTCACCCACAGAAAATCTAGCTTGTCATAATTGTTATCAATTGTGACTCAAAATCTCATTTTTGTGAACATTTTTTTGAATTGTTTCAAAAATGAGATTTTTATTGACAAAAATCTTTTTTTTGATTCAAATTCATCCAATCAAATCATAACTGCAAGCAGATACGAATTTGCTTTAAATTCATTTTGCGGGCTGTTAAGTTTGCCATCAAACCCGATTGCCAGTCGGGAAACTGCCGGACAGCAAAGTTCCGGCTCGACTTGATCATGTGAAACTGCCCAGCAATTTCACTTACACACTTTCAGGAGGCTTCCAGAATGAAATTTTTCGGACGAATTGTTACAGTAGCTCTGGCTTTGTGCATGGTTATGGGTGGAGTTATTTCCGCCAATGCTGCCAAATACGAAGCCCGCATCGGTCACCTTGAATCCCCCCTTCAGCCCCGCCATCAGGGTCTGGAAAAAGTTGCCAAGCTCGTTAAAGAGCGTACCGGCGGCGAAGTCGAATTCAAAATTTTCCCCTCTTCCCAGCTCGGCAACCAGCGTCAGATGAACGAAGGCGTTCAGTTCGGAACCATTGAAGGAACTGTTTCTGCCGCAGCTTTCCTCGGCGGATTCAACCCTGCTGTTTCCATTATGGACATTCCCTTCCTACTTCCTGTTGACCGCGTAAAAGCTCAGGAACTGCGTCAGGGGAAATTCGGTAAAGCACTGCTCAAATCCTTTGATTCCAAAGGCTTCAAAGCAATAGCAACCTGGCCCAATGGTCGTAAAAACTTCACCTCCAACAAGCCTATCTCCACCATCGCAGATTTCAAAGGCCAGTCCTTCCGCGTAATGGATTCCAAAATCCTCATCGAGCAGTTTGCAGCTATCGGCGCTTCCGCCATCGCCCTGCCTTTCGGTGAACTCTACACCGCATTGCAGAACGGCGTTGTAGACGGCGAAGAGAACCCCCTTGATACCATTCAGCGCATGAAATTCTACGAAGTACAGAAATATCTCGTAACTTCCGAACACGGCGCAATGGAAGACTATGTTCTCTTTAACCCCTCCTACTGGGAATCCCTGCCTGAGAAATACCAGAAAATCATTGTGGATGCTTTTATAGAAGTAATGCCCGGTGTTGAAGCTCACAAAGAGCAGGCTCAGAAAGACGCACTCGCTGTTATCGAAAAAGCTGGTGTAAAAGTATCTCCTCTACATGCTGCCGACCGCGCTGCCATGCGTAAGCTCATGTACCCCAGAACCAGTGCGGCTTACCTTGCCCGCGCAGGTGTTGCAGGTCAGAAACTGATCAAGCTTTACGAAGAAGAATACGCACGTATTATGAAATAGTTAGAAGTTAATTCAAGGCAGGAGAGGAATATCCTCTCCTGCTTTTTGTTGAGAATATCAAAAGATGAGAATTTGGTGAGAAATTCACCTAAAAATAAATTTATTTTTAGGTTGTTACACCAGGAGTTTTTCAGATGCGTAAGTTGCTTGGTTCCCTGCTGGACGGGATACGGATAATCGAGAGAATACTGATCATTTCCATCAATCTGATCATGGTCGGCCTGTACACATTCAATGTTCTGGTCCGGGAAACAATGCCCCAGTACTCCAGTACTTTCGCATGGATAGATGAAGCCACAAGACTGCTTATGGTCTGGGCAGTTTTCCTCGCCCTCGGACTTGCCCTTGAACGGGGCCGTCAGGTGGCAGTTACCACACTTTTCGAAAAAATGCCCGACCTGCCCCGCAAGGTGGTAGGCACCCTGATCAACCTTACCGGAGCTGTCTTCAGTATCTATCTGGTCTGGCTGGGTATCGCCCTTGTAAAATTCGTCATGCGCACCGGACAGCTCAGCCCCACTCTGGGCCTGCCCATGTACTGGCTCTACATCGCACCTACTGTCGGCTTCGGACTGCTGGCCCTGCGCTACCTGCTCGAACTCCTTAGCATCAACGACCGCCACACCCGGCCCATCGTCACTGTGACCAAGTAATAAAGGTAGCTGAACATGACTCCCGTAATTATCCTCATCGCCCTTTTGATGCTCGTCTGCGGTTTTGAAATGCTGCTGGTGCTCGGCGTGCCCGCATTCCTGACCAAGACCTTCATGTTTCCCCGTATTCCCGATCCAGTGCTGATTCAAAAACTGGTCGGCGGAATCAACTTTTCCACCCTGCTGGCAATTCCTTTTTTCATCTTTGCCGCAGAACTCATGGCTTCTGGACAGATTGCCAAACGCTTAACCGACCTGATCAAACACTTCACCGGGCATCGTCTCGGCGGCATCGGCCATACCACAATTTTCGGTTCCATGGCTTTCGGTTCCGTTTCCGGCTCTGCGCCGGCAACTGTGGCTGCCATGGGTAAACTAATGTACCCGGAACTGCGCAAAACCGGATTCAGCGAGAAATTCAGCCTCGGCCTGATCATTTCCAGTGCTGAAACCGCCCTGCTCATTCCGCCCTCCATCACCCTGATCATCTACGGCTGGATGACCGGGACTTCAATCACCGGGCTGTTCATCGGCGGACTCGGTGTCGGTATGGCTCTCGGTCTTGCTTTTGCCGGGCTGGTCATCTTCGAATCCCTGCGCAAAGGCGTAGGCCGTGGAGAAAAAAGCACCGTACCTTTTCTGAGTGTTTTCAGGTCCGCTGCATGGGCACTGGGACTTCCGGTTATCATTCTCGGCGGTATTTATTCCGGCCTGTTCACTCCCACAGAAGCAGCTGCTGTATCCGTTGTCTATGCTATCCTTATTGAAGCATTCGTATACAAGAACCTGTCCTTTTCCCGACTGATCAGCATTACCGAACGGGCTGCAATATCCACCACAATCATTTTTATCCTGCTGGCCATGGGGAGTGTACTTTCCTACTTTGTCACTCTTGCTCAGGTTCCGGTACTGATCACAGATTTTCTCACTCAAATTGATGCCGGACCGATCACCTTCCTGATGATCGTCAACATCGCATTTTTTATTGCCGGAATGTTCATCGATCCCAACTCAGCTCTGCTGATCCTGGTTCCGCCTCTTTATCCGGTGGCACTTTCAATGGGTGTTGACCCTATCCACTTTGGTCAAATCGTCTGCCTGAACATCTGCATCGGCATGATCACCCCGCCCTTCGGGCTGGATATTTTCGTTGCCTCTTCCACTCTGGAAAAGCCGGTCATGTCCATTATCAACGGAGTCTGGCCGTTTCTGTTCATTAATATTCTGGTCCTTATTCTGGTCACCTATGTTCCCGGTCTGGCAACCTTTCTGCCAAGCCTCATTGCCCCTTAAAAAAGGCAGGTTATCATTATGAACGCAATGACCAACAATATGGGTGCAACTGGCAGCAACAGCCCGCATCCGGTTCCCCAGACCCCGGCCTCCCTTGAGCATCTGACTGCCGAGGCGGAAAAGCTATTTGCCGATCTGGAAGAACTATCCCGTGATGTGGCCGGGGTATCCCGCCCATCATACGGAGAAGCGGAAACACGGGCTTTTGAACTGATCGAAAATTTCGCTCACGAGGAAGGCTTGACCACCTACCGTGACAATGCCGCAAACCTTGTCATCGAACTTGAAAAAACTCCTGCTGACGCCGACTACATCCTCATCGGTTCGCACCTTGATTCCGTCCCCCAAGGCGGAAATTATGATGGGGCCGCCGGAGTCATCGCCGGACTGCTTTGCCTTGTCGAGATGAAACGCAGCGGTAAAACTCCTGAAATTCCGGTAAAGGTCATCGCCCTGCGCGGTGAAGAAAGCGCGTGGTTCGGTGCCTGTTACCTCGGTTCCAAGGCTCTGCTCGGTAAACTGGAAGAATCCGAACAGGAACTTCTTCAGCGTGATGACAGCCGTCCGCTCAAAGAGCACATGACCGATTGCGGCGCGGATGTTGAGCGCATTGCCAAGGGTGAAATGCTCATTGATACTAAAAAGATCAAAGCCTTCTTTGAACTGCACATTGAGCAGGGTCCGGTCATGATTGCCCGCAATCTGCCCGTTGCCGCTGTAACCGGAATCCGGGGCAACATCCGCCACCGCAAGATCAAATGCATCGGTGAGGCGGGCCATTCAGGTGCTGTCCCCCGCTGGCTGCGCAAAGATGCGGTTTTCGCCACCTCGGAACTAATTACCCGGATTGACGACCACTGGACCACCATCCTGCAACATGGTGGCGATCTGGTGGCAACCTGTGGTATACTCTGTACCGATCCGCAGCATCATGCCATGTCGCGTATTCCCGGTGAGGTAACTTTCAGCTTCGAAGCCCGCAGCCAGTATGAACATACCCTTGCAGCCATAGAAGCCCTGCTCCACTCTGAGTGCGCCACCATCACCCATGAACGCAGGGTAAATTTTGAATTTGATAAACCGGTCAAGACTCCCCCGGCAGTTATTGATCAGGAAATTGTGGATCGCATAAACAATGCTTGCATTGCAGAAGGGTTACCTGTAGAAGCTATTCCAAGTGGAGCTGGGCACGATGCCTCGCTCTTCGCCAACGCGGGTGTTTCCACAGGCATGATTTTCGTGCGTAACCGCAACGGCTCCCACAACCCGGAAGAGGAAATGGACATGGAAGATTTCATCCGGGGCCTTTCAGTACTGCATCGCACAATCACGGAGTTCAGCATATGAACAACGAAATAACAATCATAAGACCTGATGATTGGCATCTTCACCTGCGCGACGGTGATATGCTTGCGGCAGTGCTTCCTTCCAGTGCAAAAATTTACGGACGGGCCATTGTCATGCCCAATCTGGTGGTTCCCGTAACCACTGCCAGACTTGCCGAAGAGTACCGCAAACGCATCATTGCAGTAAGACCCGAAGGTTCACACTTTGAACCTCTCATGACCTGCTACCTGACCGACTCCACCTCAGCGGATGAAATTCACACCGCTTACGCAGTCAAGGCATTTCATGCGGTTAAACTTTTCCCCGCCGGAGCGACCACCAATTCCGATAACGGCGTAACCGACATTAAAAATGTCTACCCCGTACTTGAAGCCATGCAGGAAATCGGCATGCCACTTTCCGTTCACGGCGAAGTGACCGACCCGGAAGTGGACGTCTTTGACCGGGAAGCAGTCTTCATCGAACGTGTGCTTGATCCGGTTCGCAAAGATTTCCCCGAACTTAAAATTGTATTCGAACACCTGACCAGCAAGGCCGGGGTCGATTACGTTTTTGAGCAGGATGAAAACATGGCTGCCACCATCACTCCGCATCATCTGCTGTTGACTCGCAATGATCTATTCAAGGGCGGCATGAATCCCTACATGTACTGCCTGCCGGTAGCCAAAACATTTGAAGACCGCGAGGCTGTGCGCAATGCAGCTGTTTCCGGTGATGAAAGATTTTTCCTCGGCACTGATTCTGCCCCTCATCCGGCCCGAGCCAAAGAAAAAGCCGGGGCTGCGGCGGGTATTTTCAATGCCCCCACATCAATAGGATATGTAACCCAGGTGTTTGATGAGCTTTCCGCTCTAGACAAACTCGAAGGTTTTACTTCCATATACGGTGCCAGATTTTACGGGTTTTCTCCCAATGGCAGCACTATTTCTTTAGCCAAACGAGAAGAACCCGTTGAAATAGACTGGCAGATTAAAGTCGGAGGCGATGTCGTAAAGATATTCAAACCCGACACCCCCCTTTATTGGGATTTGGTTGATTGACAGAGGCTGAACCGTTATATTTCGGTTCAGCTTTTTTTTCGCGATACAAATAACACAAGGAGAAAAAATGGTTCCTACCAGCTTTCCCGACAAAGAGACAATCGCTGAAATCACAGCGAAAATGCTCATCGAAGTAGAAGCAGTTCACTTCCGTGCAGATGAGCCTTTCAAATTCACCTCCGGCTGGGCCAGCCCGGTTTACATTGATTGCCGCAAGCTCATTTCCTTCCCCCGCGTACGCCAGACCCTGATGGATTTCGGTGCTTCCGTAATCCTGCGCGAAGTCGGTTTTGAATCCATCGATTGCGTTGCCGGTGGCGAAACCGCAGGTATCCCCTTTGCAGCATGGCTCTCCGATCGCCTCATGCTGCCCATGCAGTACGTACGCAAAAAACCCAAAGGATTCGGCCGTGACGCTCAGATCGAAGGCGATTTCGCTGAAGGTTCCAAAGTCCTGCTGGTTGAAGACCTGACCACCGACGGCCGCAGCAAGATTAACTTTGCTCAGGCTCTGCGCAAAGCCGGTGCTGAAGTAACCCACACCTTCGTACTCTTCCACTACGGCATCTTCCCCAAAGCAAAGGAAACCCTTGCTGATGCAGGCCTCGAAATGCTTTCTCTCGCAAACTGGTGGGATATCCTCAATGTTGCCAAGAAAGAAAAGTACTTCGATTCCAAATCTCTGGATGAAGTTGAAAAATTCCTGAACAACCCCGTTGACTGGTCCGCCGCACACGGTGGTATTTCTACTTATCCTGAATAAGCTATTTAATGAAAATGGGGGATATGATATCCCCCATTTTCATATTTAAAACCGATCCATTCCATCCAACTCTTCAGCAGAAGCTAATGCTTTAGGCTCTGCAAAACTTTGGACGCTTGAATCACACTTGAAGTAGCCCATCATACGGCGTAAACTTTCAGCCTGACCGGCCAGTTCCTGTGAAGTCGCTGAAACTTCTTCAGCAGCCGAAGCAGAAGACTGGGTTGCCACTTCTACTTGTGAAACAGCTGATCCAATCTGCTTGATAGCTTCACCCTGCTCCGCACAGGTCGCATTAATTTCCCCTACCAGCTCAGAAGTCTTGCCGATTTCCGGGACCAGTTCATTCAGCATCTTAACAGCCCTGTCAGCAACATTCAGGGTATTCGTCGAAAGCTCGCTGATTTCCCCGGCTGCCACCCCACTGCGTTCTGCCAGTTTCCGAACCTCTGCGGCAACTACGGCAAATCCCTTGCCATGCTCCCCTGCTCTTGCAGCCTCAATAGCAGCATTAAGGGCCAGCAAATTGGTCTGCCGGGCA